>NZ_JBLRVZ010000027.1:0-136668 GCF_048159505.1 Streptomyces sp. T028 | reverse complement strand
GGGGCGACCCTCCGCCTTGCGATCGCACGCACCAGACGCCGCCGGGCCCGCCCTACGGGCGGACGACGCTACTTTCGAAACACGCCCTAGGCCGCCGCCTCGAACCCGGTGTCCCGGGCCAGCTTCTTCAGTTCCAGCAGGGCGTGCTTCTCGATCTGGCGAATGCGTTCGCGGGTCAGGCCGTGCTCCTTGCCGACCTCGGTGAGGGTGCGCTCGCGGCCGTCCTCGATGCCGTACCGCATCTTGATGATGGAGGCGGTGCGCGGTTCGAGGCGGTCGATCAGGCCGTCGAGTTCCTCGCTGCGCAGCAGCGTGAGGACCGACTGCTCGGGCGACACCGCCGAGGTGTCCTCCAGGAGGTCGCCGAACTGGGTCTCGCCCTCGTCGTCCACCGACATGTTCAGGGACACCGGGTCGCGGGCCCAGTCCAGGACGTCCGTGACGCGCTCGGGGGTGGAGCCGAGCTCCTCGGCGATCTCCTGGGGCTCGGGCTCGCGGCCGTGCTCCCGGTTGAACTCGCGCTGGACGCGACGGATCCGGCCGAGCTCCTCCACGAGGTGGACGGGCAGGCGGATCGTGCGCGACTGGTCGGCTATCGAGCGGGTGATGGCCTGGCGGATCCACCAGGTGGCGTACGTCGAGAACTTGAAGCCCTTGCGGTAGTCGAACTTCTCGACCGCGCGGACCAGGCCGGCGTTGCCCTCCTGGATCAGGTCGAGGAGGGGGAGACCGCTGCGCGGGTAGCGGCGGGCGACGGCGACGACCAGTCGGAGGTTGGAGCGGATGAACACGTCCTTGGCGCGGTCGCTCTCGGCGACCAGGGCCTGGAACTCCTCGCGGGTGGCGTCCGCCCGGGACTCCTCGTACCCGTCGAGGACCTGTTGCGCGAACACACCCGCCTCGATGATCTGGGACAGCTCGACTTCCTTGGCGGCGTCGAGCAGCGGTGTACGCGCGATCTCGTCGAGGTACATGCCGACCAGGTCGCGGTCGGCGATCTCGCCGCCATGGGCGCGAACACTGCTTGCCGCGTCGGTCCCGCCACTGGCGGACTGACGACGGGCGACGGCACGGGTTGCCATGCGTGCTCCCTTGCGATGGTGGGTCAGCGGGTGGTCCTTGGACACCGGGCACTCGCTCAGTGGTCCCGGGACTCGCTCGGGACTCTGCTCGTGTGCCCTGCATCCGATGGAAACAACGACTGGAATCAGGACAGAATTCCCAACCCGCACCCCGAATTTTCTGATCATGCAGTACCCTGTCCGGCCACCGAGGGGCCACACGGGGAGAAGCGATGCCGTCGGAGTACGCAGAGGTGCAGGTCAGGCCCGGAATCGAGGGAGACCTCGAAGCCCTCACCAGCCTCTACAACCACTACGTTCGTGAGACGCCCATCACATTCGATACCGCGGTCTTCACTCCGGAAGAGCGCCGCCCTTGGCTGCTCTCCCACCTTGAAGACGGCCCGTACCTGCTGAAGGTTGCCGTTGACGCGGACTCACAGGAGATTCTGGGGTACGCCACATCCAGCCCCTACCGGGTGAAGCCGGCGTACGGGACCTCCGTGGAGGTCTCGGTCTACCTGCGCCCCGACGCGGGCGGGCGCGGCATCGGCACGCTCCTCTACAAGGCGCTCTTCGAGGCACTGGCGGGCGAGGACCTGCACCGGGCGTACGCCGGGATCGCACAGCCGAACGAAGCGTCCACGCGGCTGCATGAACGCTTCGGTTTCCGGTACGTCGGCACCTACCGGGAGGTGGGCCGCAAGTTCGGCCGCTACTGGGACGTCGCCTGGTACGAGAAGGAGCTGTAGCACGCCCCCCGCCCGCGCGGGACGCTCAGGGCCTTGTCCTAGCCGAACTGCACCGACCTCTTCGCCAGCCCCATCCAGAACCCGTCGATCACCGACTTCTGCGCGTCCAGTTCGCCGGAGACCTCGGCGGCGCCCATGGTGACGAAGAGCGGGGCGAAGTGCTCGGTGCGGGGGTGGGCGTAGCGGCCGGCCGGGGCCTTGTGGAGGAAGTCCAGCAGGGAGTCCCAGTCACGGGCCTCCATGGCGCGCCTGCCCCAGTCGTCGAACTCCACCGACCAGGAGGGGATGCCGCCCTGGCGGAGCGCGGCGAGGTTGTGGGTGAAGAAGCCGGAGCCGACGATCAGGACGCCCTCGTCGCGCAAGGGGGCGAGCTTGCGGCCGATCTCCATGAGCCGGACGGGGTCGAGGGTCGGCATGGACACCTGGAGGACGGGGATGTCGGCGGCCGGGAACATCTCGACGAGGGGAACGTACGCGCCGTGATCGAGGCCTCGGTCGGGGATGTCCTGGACGGGGATCCCGGGGGCGCGCAGCAGCTTGCGCACGCTCTCGGCGAGCTCCGGTGCGCCGGGGGCGTCGTACTTCACCTGGTAGTAATGCTCGGGGAAGCCCCAGAAGTCGTAGACGAGGGGCACCGGGTCGACGGCGCCGAGGGCGAGGGGGGCCTCTTCCCAGTGGGCGGAGACCATGAGGATCGCCTTGGGGCGGGGGAGGCCGGCGGACCATGCGGCGAGTTCGCCCGGCCAGATCGGGTCGTCCGCGAGCGGCGGAGCGCCATGACTGAGATACAGCGCGGGCATGCGTTCCTGAGTGGCGGCGGACATGACGACGACGACCTCCGGTTTCCGGGCGGCTCCCCTCGGAACCGTTGCTTGAAATCTAAAACGTCAACATCCAACAGCATATTCCCGATTGGTTTAAAATTCAAGGAGCGTGCCCTTACAGTGGAACCCATGAAGAAGGCATCCACACCCGCTGAAGAGCCCCGATGGCTCACCGACGAAGAACAGATCGTCTGGCGCTCCTACGTCCACGCGAGCATGCTCCTCGAGGACCACATGGACCGGCAGCTCCAGCGGGACGCGGGGATGCCCCACATCTACTACGGCCTTCTCGTCAAACTGGCCGAGTCTCCCCAGCGCCGGCTGCGGATGACCGAGCTCGCGATGCACGCGAAGATCACCCGCTCGAGGCTCTCGCACGCGATCGCGCGGCTGGAGAAGAGCGGCTGGGTACGGCGTGAGGACTGTGCCTCCGACAAGCGCGGGCAGTTCGCCGTGCTGACCGAGGAGGGGCTGGACGTGCTGCGGCGGGCGGCGCCGGGGCATGTCACGGCGGTGCGCAACGCGGTGTTCGACCGGCTCAGCGTGGAGCAGCAGAAGGCCCTCGGCGAGATCATGCTGATCATCGCCGAGGGGCTTCAGCCGGACGAGGTCGGGGCCGACCTTCCCTGGTTGCGTTAGCGCTCCGCCGGGAAGCGCTGGTTAGCGGTGGTTAGCGCAGTTGTTCGGGTGCGGCTGCGTCGGGGCTTGTCGCGCCCACGCGGCGGAGCCGCACATCGATACAGCCCCGCGCCCCTCAGGGGCGCTGCCCCCTTCAGGGGCGCGTCCCTCACGTCAGTGGGCCACCACCGGGATCTGGACCGCGTCCTCCGCGTCCTCCGCGTTCGCGCCCGTCGCCTGGCCCAGTTCCGGCTTGCCCGCGTTGACGAGGGTCAGGGCGATCGCGGCGGCGGCGACCAGGATGCCCACGGCGAACCAGATGGCGCTGGTGTAGCCGTGCACCATGCCCTCCAGCTGGACCAGCTGCTGCTGGGGCTTGGAGGCGGCGCCCGCGATGTGGTCCTTGATGTACGACGTCGTCGCGGACGCGGCGATCGTGTTCAGCAGGGCGGTGCCGATCGCGCCGCCCACCTGCTGCGAGGTGTTCACCATCGCGGAGGCGACACCGGCGTCCCGCGGCTCGATGCCGTACGTGGCCAGGGACATGGCGGGCATGAACGCCGTACCCATGCCGAGGCCGAGCAGCAGCATCGCCGGCAGCAGGACGGCCGCGTACGAGGAACCGATCTCCATGCGGGTCAGCAGCAGCATGCCGAGCGCGGCGACCAGGAAGCCGGGGCCCATCAGCAGGCGCGGGGCGACCCGGGTCATCAGGCGGGTGCCGATCTGGGTGGAACCGGTGATCATGCCCACGATCATCGGCAGGAACGCGAAGCCGGTCTTGACCGGGGAGTAGCCCTTGACGACCTGGAGGTAGTAGGTGAGGAACAGGAACAGGCCGAACATCGCGATGATCGCGAGGCCGAGGGAGAGGTAGACACCGCCGCGGTTGCGCTCGGTGATCACGCGCAGCGGCAGCAGCGGGGCCTTGACCTTCGACTCGACGATCACGAAGGCGAGCAGCAGGACGCCGGAGGCGACGAACATGCCGACGGTCAGGGAGTCGCTCCAGCCGTCGGACTCGGCGCGGGTGAAGCCGTAGACCAGCGAGACCAGGCCGAGGGTGGACAGGATGACGCCCGGGATGTCGAGAGAGGAGCGGTTGCGGCCGCCCTCGGGCTCACGGATGACGAAGTACGCGCCGGCCGCCGCGACGATCGCGAACGGGATGTTGACGAAGAACGTCCAGCGCCAGTCGAGGTACTCGGTGAGGAACCCGCCCAGGATCAGACCCACGGCGCCGCCACCGCCGGCGATCGCGCCATAGATGCCGAAGGCCTTGGCGCGCTCCTTGGCGTCGGTGAACATCACGGCGAGCAGGGAGAGCGCGGCGGGCGCGAGGAGTGCGCCGAAGGCGCCCTGGAGCGCGCGGGCGCCGAACATCATGGCCTCGTTGGTGGCGGCGCCGCCGAGCGCGGAGGCCGCGGCGAAGCCGGCGAGACCGGTGACGAAGGCGCGCTTGCGGCCCCACAGGTCGGCGATGCGCCCGCCGAAGAGCAGCAGACCGCCGAAGGCGAGGGCGTAGGCGGTGACGATCCACTGCCGGTTGCCGTCGGAGATGCCCAGGTCCTGCTGGGCGGAGGGCATCGCGATGTTCACGATGGTGGCGTCGAGGACGACCATCAGCTGGGCTATGGCGATGAAGGCCAGTGCCTTCCAGCGGTTGGCGTCGGGGACGCCGGGAGCCTTGACGGCTGTTTCAGACATGGGGGTACCCACTTCGGGACTTCGTGACGGAAAGAAACGGAAAGAAACGGAAAAAAGGTGAGGTAAGTGGGCGGCCCGTCGACGGCGACGGCGACGGCCGCTGAACTACTGGCTGATTAACTGGCCGATAACTGGCTGACTACCGGCTGATGACTGGTCGGATCAGGCCTGGCGCAGGTCCTCCATGGTCACGGCGGTGCCCGGCAGGACGGAGGGGGCCGGGGCCCGCAGTCCGTCCAGGAACAGCTGGAGGTGGCGGTGGACGAAGCGGTCGGACTTCAGGAGGCCCGTGCCGGCCGGGGGCCGGCTGAGCTGGGCCACCACGATCATGATGTCGCCCACGCCGACGTCGGACCGTAGCCGCCCGGCCGCCTTGGCGCGGTCCATGACCTCCTCGATGATCCGCTCGACGCGTTCGCGGGCGGCTTCCAGGTCGGGGTGGTGCTGGTCGAAGGTGCTGGAGACCATCGGGCACAGCGCGCTGATCCGCTCGTCGGCGGAGGCGTGCACGAAGCGCTCCAGTGCCGCGAACGCGTCCCCGGTCTCGGCGAGGGCGTCCTGGCCGGCCAGGACCGTGCGGTCCAGGACCGAGCAGACGACCTCACGGACGAGGGCGTCGCGGTCGGGGAAGTTGCGGTACACCGTGGCGTTGCCGACGCCGGCCCGGCGGGCGATGTCGTCGAGCGGCACATCGGGGCCGAACTCGGTGAGCATCTCGCGGGCGGCGGTGACGATCCGCTCCCGGTTACGCAGGGCGTCGGCACGGGGCCGGGGGGCCTTGCGCCCGACAGGGGTCGCGGTCTGCACGGCGTACTCCTCGAAGCTGGGGCGGGGCGATCCGGGGAAGCTGTCCCCGTTTCGCTCGGACACCTGACTAAACGGGGAAGGGGTCCCCGGTTATTTCCCGCTCCCGGAAGTTTCTTTGTGTGATCTGGTTCACATGCACACGATCGGTCGTTCCCAGCGCGCGTCCGCTCCCCTCGCGGCACAGGGTGATCGAAAGGGTGCAGCCGGTGACGGGAGGCTGCCCGGAGCGAAAGGCACCGCATGCAGCCGCAGCCCGTGCGCACCGCCCCGGAACCCCTCCGCCGACGGATACGCCCGCGCCGCGTCGCCGCCCTCGCCTCCGTGACCGCGCTGACCCTCGCGGTCTCCACCTCGGCCGGCACCGGGCACCTCTCCCCCGGCCTCGGGCCGACCAAGGCGGGGGCGGGCCCGATCCCGCTGAGCCGTTCGGCCTCCCTCGCCCCCTGCATGATCAGGGGCGGATCGTCCGTCCAGATGTCCGAGGGCGTCCCCACACCCGGCGGATACGTCCGCTCCACCGGCACCGTCCGTGCCCTCACCCTGATGGTCGACTTCCCCGACGCGCCGGGCAAGGGCACCGCGCTCGGCCGGTACCACGAGTTCTTCCCGCAGACCGAGCGATGGTTCCGCACCGCCTCCTACGGCCGCCTCGACTACCGCTCCGAGACCCCGATCCGGCACTGGCTGCGGATGCCGAAGTCGTTCCGGGCGTACGGCATAGAGCGCGGCGCACCCTTCGACCCCGGCTACCGCCGGCTCGTCCAGGACATCGTGGCCGCCGCCGATCCGAGCGTGGACTTCCGCTCGTACGACCTGCTGAACGTGCTGGCGACCCCGAACGCGGGCCCCTCCGCGCTGGACACCGTGCTGTCGGTGACGTTCGCCGGGAACACCGAGGCGCCGGTCGCCGACGGGGTGGCCGTCGCCAACGCGTCCTTCGTCTACTCCCGCCAGGACGACGGCTCCGGCTCCTACGGCCGCACCGGCTACCGCGTCCTGCCGCACGAGAACGGGCATGTCTTCGGGCTGCCCGACCTCTACACCCAGGACGGCGGGGGCGCGGTCGGACACTGGGACATCATGAGCGAGGACTGGGGGGCCAACAACGACCTGCTCGGCTGGCACAAGTGGAAACTGGGCTGGCTGGACGCGAGCCAGGTGGCCTGCTCGGCGGTGCGCGGGTCGGCCGAGTACCGGCTGACGCCGCTGTGGCGGGCCGGGGGCCCGAAACTGGTGTTCGTGCCCGTCGACACGCGCACCGGTTACGCCGTCGAGCTGCGCACCCGCGGCGGCAACGACGAGACGGTGTGCCGGCCGGGGGTGCTCGTCTACAAGGTGGACGCGGGGATCGACACCGGCATGGGGCCGGTGACGGTGTACGACTCCGCCGAGGACAGCGGCGGCTGCACCCGCAGCCCGAACGTCCACGCGGAGCTCTCCGACGCGCCCTATGCCCCCGGCGAGTCCTTCACCGACACCGGGCGGGGCATCCGGATCTCGGTGACGGGCGCGAACCTGAAGGGCGACTACCGGGTGCGGGTCACCCGTCGGTGAGAGCCTGTGCCCGGCGTCGTAGAGCCGCATTACGGTAGGGCTGCCCAGACCGCCGTACCGGAGAACCGATGCCCGCGCACACGACCACCAGCCCCGGCCCCGGTCCCGGCCCCGGCCCCGAGACGGCCGCTCCCGCGGAGGCCGTCGTACCGCTGATGCGCGGGGTGGCCGTGCTGCGGGAGCTGACCGGGGCGGGCGGGGCGATACGGCTGAGCGAGCTGGAACGGGCCACGGGCCTCGCCCGCTCGACGGTGGACCGGGTCGTCGCGACGCTGGTGCGCATGGGGTACGCCCGGCTGGAGGGCCGGAACGTGATCCTCACCCCCGGTGTCATGGCACTGGGCAACGCCTGTCTGGCCGCGCTCAGGCTGCCCGCGCTGCTGGGCGCGCGGGCGGACGCCCTCGCCGACGAGCTCGACGAGTCGGTGTCGCTGGCCGTCGCCGACCGGGACGGCATCCGCTTCATCCACCAGGCCACCCGCCGCCGCGCGATGTCCCTGAGCTTCCGCATCGGCGATCTGCTGCCCGCCGAACGCACCGCGCCCGGCCCCCTGTTCGCGGCCGAGTGGACGGACGCCGAGTGGGAGCGCTGGCGCGAGCGCCGGTCGGCGGACCCCGAGGACCGGTCCTTCACCGCCGTACCGGCCGCCCCGCACCGGGCACCCGACGAGGACTTCGTACGGCGGGCCGAGCGGGCGGCCGAGGAGGGCTGGTCCCTCGACGACCAGCTGATCGAGCCGGGCCTGGTGGCGGTGTCGGTGCCGGTACGGGCGCCGGGGACGGGGCGGGTCGCGTGCGTCGCGAACGTCGTCAGCCACACCAGCCGGCACACGGCCGCCGGTCTGCGCGACACCCTGCTGCCCCGGCTGCGGACGGCGGTCGCGGCGATGGAGGAGGACCTGCGGCGGGCGCCCGCGACGGATCCGGGGCCGCCGCCCGCCGGGCTCGCCCTGTGGACGGGCGCCTCCAAGCAGGAGCTGGGCCGGGAGTTCATCGAGTCCCTGGCGCGCGGGCTGACCGTCCTCACCGTGTTCGGGGAGGGCAGGGCCGAACTCACCCTGACGGAGATCGCCAAGGCGACCGGACTGGCCAGGGCCACCGCCCGCCGGGCCCTGATCACCTACGAGCACCTGGGGCTGGTGGCGCCCGGCGGCCCCGAACGCACCTTCGCGCTCACCCCGCGCGTCCTCTCCCTCGGCTTCCCGCCCCTGTCCCGTACGACGCTCCCCCGCATCGCCACCCCGCATCTCGCGGCGCTCGCGGAACGGGTCCACGAGTCGACGGCGCTCGCGGTCCTCACCGACGGGGGCGACGAGATCCAGTACACGGCCGGGGTGGCCGCGCACCATCTGACGAGCGTGGACGTGACCGTGGGCGGACGGCGGCCGGCCCGGCTGACGGCGGCGGGGCGGGTGCTGACGGGCGACCACGAGGGCGGGTTCGCCTTCGTCGACGAGGAGTTGGAGCAGGGGCTGCGGTCGGTCGCGGTGCCCGTGCGGGACCGGACGGGACGGGTGGTCGCGGCGGTCGGGGTCGCGACGCACACGGCACGGCGGACGGCCGAGGAGTGCGTACGGGACCTGGTGCCCGAGCTGACGGCGACCGCGGCGCTCGTCGAGGCGGACCTGCGGGTGGCGGCCCGGTTCACGCGCGTACCGCTGTCGTGACGCCGCATGGAGCCGGGCCGTGGATCGAAGCGGTGGACGTGGGCCCGTGGAACTAAGCCGGTGATCTAGGCCGGTATCCGTCCTAGATGCTCCTTACGGTCGGAGGCGAAGCCGGGGAAGCCGGACCGCCCGGAGGACCGGCTTCCCTCACCCTCCCAAGGAGCTCCCATGCTGCGAGGCCTCACCACCGTCCGCTTCCACGCCGCCGACCTCGAGGCGGCCAAACGCTGGTACACCGAACTCCTCGGCATCGAGCCGTACTTCGAACGCCCCGGCTACGCCGAGTTCCGCATCGGCGACTACCAGCACGAACTCGGCCTGCTGGACAGCAAGTTCGTGACGGATCTGGGCGCGCACCCGGACACGACGGGAGGCGCGGTGACGTACTGGCACGTGGACGACGCCGAAGCGACCCTGACCCGCCTCCTCACCCTGGGCGCCAACCCCCACGAGCCCCTTCGCCAGTTCGGCGAGGGGTACCTCGGCGCCTCGGTCGTGGACCCCTTCGGCAACATCCTCGGCATCATGCAGAACCGTCACTACCTGGAAATCCTCGCCACGCACTGACCCCGCACCGGTGGGGCGGAGTACCTGGGGTTGCCGTCACTCCCTGTCCGCCGCCATGATGCCGACGCATTCCTCGAGCGCGGCGTGCAGCGCCGGTACGAAGGCGGCGAGCTCGGCGTCCGACGACCTGCCGCCCTCGAGTACCGCACCGACAACCGTGGCGAGGCCGGCGGCGGCCTTCAGAGCGCCGAGGGTCGCGAGGACGGCAGCTCGGCGCCGCTCGCGCTGCGGCTCAGGCTCCGGTGAGGAAGTAGCCGCTTCCAGCCGGGGCCGTTTTATGTTTGGGGCTCAGCTTAGCCGTGAATAACCGTAGATAACTACGGATGCGCGGAAACCCATGGTCACCCACGCTGAAGATATGGAGCTTGACCGCACACGTCCGCTGTGGCGGCAGATCGCAGCGGAGATCATCCGGCGTATCCAGGACGGCACGTACCCCCCAGGAACCCGCGTGCCGTCCACCCTGGAGATCGCCCAGGAGTTCGGCGTGGTGAACGCGACGGCGGCCAAGGCCATGCGTCACGTGAGGGAAGAGGGCTGGACGCGGGGCGAGGTCGGTCTGGGGACCTTCGTTGTCGACCCCCTGCCGCCATCCCCCTGACAACCTCGCCCTCCCGCCGGCGCTGCGCAGCCTGGCGCAAACCGCATCACGGGTGATCCACAGGCTCCAACTTGCTGGGCCCCGGCTACCCGACGCAGACCTCCGCGACCAGCTCACGGCCGGTTTTCCGGGAACCCCCTCGGTGGCTGGATCCCGGACCGGCCCGCGGCGGAAGGTGACCGCGCCCAGCCATCGCATCGCGGCGCCCCGCAGCGCAGGGGAGAGAGTCCTCCTCCTGAGCACCGGCGACCCGGACGCGGCCCGCGCGGCCTGGGCGGAGGGGCTGGACATCTTTGAGCGGCTCGGCCACGCCGACGCCGAGTCTCTTCGCAGACCGGCTCTCCCTGCGGGCTGCGCTCGCATGCCGCCCTGGGCTGGGCGCCCCCTTCGCGTTCCAGACCACCCTGAAGTCGGAGTACCTGTCCGACCTCACCGGTGAGCGCGCGATGCTGCTCGCGGGCGTCCACGGCATTGTCGAGATGCGCCCCTCGGTCGACATCTTCGTCGCACAGCCGTACGGCCCGACCGCGTGTCCCTCCCGAAGCCGTCACCGAGCGGCCCCGGGAGGCTGAACTCCTCGGCCTCTTCGTGGCCACGTCCGGCTGCACCCGGCGACAGCAGGCAGACGTGGCGCGCACCCGCGTTCACGCACTGTCGGGCGCGGGCAGGGCCGCCACCTTCCGGGTCGACCGGAGCCACAGCAGACCGGGCCACAGCGCGGCCACCGCCGATGCGGCTCCCATGAAGGACAGGGCGAAGACCGGGCTCTGCCACTGTGCGAGCAGTCCGGCGCCTCCGGTGCCGACACCCTGGGCGGTGAGGTTCATGGCCGACGCCACGCCCATGCCCTGGGCACGACGGTCGTCCGGCAGCAGTTCGACCAGCGTGGAGACGGAGACCACCACCTGGATGCACCACAGCGCGTTGCTGACGGCGAAGGACACCATGGGCAGGTAGATCCCGCCGCCCTGGATCGTGACGGCGACAAGCGGAAGGCCGGTGGTGAAGCACAGCAGTGGTAGGTGGTCCGCGTAGCGGTGGGCCGGCACGAACCGGTGGAACGCCCACAGGCCGGCCACCGCGCCCACACCCGTGCTGGCCAGCAGGACGCCCACCCAGACCGATCCGAGGCCGAGGGCGCTGACGTAGGGCGCGGCCACCGCCTCGGGGGCGATGTAGAAGAACCCGAGTGCTGTGCTCAGGAAGATCGCCCGTCGGCGAGGCTCGGCCCACAGGACGGTCAGACCGGCTGCGACGGATCCTGTTCCCTCCGGTGTCCCGGCAGCCGGGCGCGACTTGACGAAGCACCAGTAGAGCCCGAACGACGCGACGAAGGTGGTGGCGTCAAAAGCGAGACACGCCCGCGGAGTGAAAACCGAGGACACCACACCGCCGAAGGCGAAGCCGAAGATCTGAGCCGCCTGCATGGTGATCTGCCGGACAGACATGCCGATCGGATACTGCTCGGCGCTGAGAATCTCGCGCAGCAGGGCAAGATGGGCCGCCCTGTACGGTCCACCCAGAAACGACATGACCGACACGAGCAGGCAAAGAACGCCGAGCGGAACATCTGGAATCACCATGGCCCCGGCGGCGACGGCCCGACAGATGTCCACCGTCATCAGGACACTGCGGCGGGGCCGCCGGTCCGCCAGGTGGGAAAGCGTAAGCGCCCCGACAACGCTCGGCACGTAGGTAAGCGCATAGGTGAGGCCGGTCAGGGCCGCGGAGTCCGTGCGGTCGAACACCAGGATTGCCAGCGCGACCCGGGCCAACTGGTCCCCGAAGAACGAAACCAGTTCGGCCAGCCAGGTGGCGCGGAACTCAGTCGAAGAGAAAAGGGACCGTGGGGTGGGTTTGCCATGCACGGCGTTACCCTCGATTCTTCAATTTGCGCCCTCAGGAGGCCTGACGGGAGGAATGCCGGAATGCACTGGTGCGCCCATCGGCCGGTCGATGGACGGGACAATGACGATGCACAGCCCGGAAGGCGGACCGGCGCATGCCCGCGCCGATGGGTACGGGCATGCGCCGGCCTTCTTCCTTGCTGGTTCTTCTACCAATAGGGCTTCAGCATGGCTGTTCTCCCTTCCTGGCGTTTACATTGATCATTGCATCAAATGAGGGCAGGAAAGTATTGAACAACCACGCCATGCCGTGGCATACGCGCGCCACCGGTGGCGCCGCGCAGGCCAGGCCGTGTCCAGGTTGGCACGGTCGTACCATCGACGGGCATGGATGTTCTAGTACCCCAAGGTGGAAGTAGTGGATAATGCGGCATGCAACCGGTGGGGCAAATTCTCTGCTGCAAAACAAAGAGATGAGGATCCTGAACAAGATGCGAGCAGCTGTAGTGATTCCGGCAATAGCCTTGGCTCTGGCAAGTGCAGGGGTAATGGGGCCGACGGCCAGTGCCGCCACATCCTGCCCGTCAGATGAGGTTTGCCTCTACAAGGACATCAACTTCTCGGGGCCGATGTACGTGGTTCCCAAGATCACGTTGAGTAACGGCGTCAAGACGTCGTGCGTAAATGACCTGGCGGGCAAGAAGTTCTCGGACGGAACTCCGGCGGACAACCAGGCTTCCTCGGTCAAGAACAACACGGACAGCGCGTTGATTCTGAACCAGCATGCCGAAACCGCCGGAATCTATTCGGTTGTCAGCGGCGGCGGGTCGGTCGCCGACCTGCGGGTGGCACCGGCTCCGGCCACGAGCGGAACCGTCGATCTCAACGACAGGGTTTCTCGCGCCTGCTGACAGCGAAACTCGCCGCCTACGGCGACCTCCTCGACGAGGGTTGCGCCGGACCCTCGTCGAGCAGATCAGGAGTCGCCAGTTCTTCTGTTCCTCAGATATGCCCCGGGGGTTGACCCGTAGTAGGCCTTGAAATGCCGAATAAAGTGACTCGAATCCGAAAAATGCCAGCGCGCAGCCAACGCGGAAATATCTTTTGGTGTTTCGGTTCCCACTAGTTCGTCGTGAGCTTGTTGGAGACGCCGCCTACGCGCGAATGTCATCATCGATTCACCTGACACCGAAAATGATCGGTGCAGTGTCCGGAGTGAGACACCAATACGCTGAGCGACCATCCGAGGTGAGAGATCACGGCTGTCCAGATGACGCTCGATGACATTTCTCGCAGCCTCAACAGTCATACTCGCGCGAGTATCCGACTCCATGTCCCAACAATCGGACATGATTCCCGAGACGAGCGCGGCGAAAGTATCCCGAAGGGTGATTCGTATGGATTTCGAGACGCCTAGGTGATCGGCACTCTCGTCAATCATCTCAATGAAGTTCAGGAGAAACGTGACTTCCGGCATACCGGCATCTGCCACGTACGCGCGATCAAGCACTCTTATCGAACTGACGCGCGGGACCACCAGGTGTCTGGGTACGGATATGACGTGCGCCGAAAAGGAGGCGGAGCAAGAAAACTCCCATGACAGTTTGGTGTCGCGAATGAACATCTGGCCCGGCTTGACAGTATATTCTCCCCCTTCACCGACAAATGAGATCCAGCCCGCCTTGACCACATCGGCCACGATCGGATCATCGGCCGCACTGCCGCAGGACACCCCATTCATTGCGCCGCAGTAAATCCGGGCATACAGCAGACCGTCGATCACGTGACCTTGAGCGTCGAAACGGAACCCGTCAGGATTGGCAGATCTCGGAACAGAGACTGCCGTCAGGTGCGATAAGGGCGCCAACTCATCGCCACTCAGAGTCTGAGCACTGCTCTCGATTTCCCGAGCAGTGAGTGTGACGAAGTTTCTGAACCTGACATCGCCGGCCGGCCGATCGTCGCCGCCGGACGGGGGGAAGCCCGGCAGGCGCCCGGGGGCCTGCGAACTCCCGCCGGGAGACAGGTGGGAACGCGTCATCGTATTTCCCCTGCTGATGTTCACACGGTGGTTGGAGGCCCGGTGCTCACGGGTGCGAGGATGCGCCGCACCGTACGGAAACGGCGCGGACGCCGGCTGATCGAGGGAACCGGCCGCGTGACCATGGAACCGGGCGCGTGTTCACGGCCCGTGGACGTCCACTGCACGGCCCGCTGACGTCCACTGCACGGCCCATTGACGTCCACTGCACGGGTCGTTGACGTCCGCCTCGAGGCGCAGCTTGCGATACGAGCCGGAGGACACGGGCCGCGGGTCCGTGGGGTCGGACGGCCGTCAAGGGCTCGCAGTGGTGAACGCGACGGCGGCCAAGGCCATGCGTCACATGAGGGAAGAGGGCTGGACACGGGGCGAGGTCGGTCTGGGGACCTTCGTTGTCGACCCCCTGCCCTCCCCCTGAGTGGGAAATCCCCCGTAATCCCCCCTCCCGATGTCGGTTTTCCGGGAAACCCCCTCGGTGGCTGGATCCCGGCCCGGCCCGCGGCGGAAGGTGACCGCGCCCAGCCATCACATCGCGGCGCCCCGCAGCGCAAGGGAGAGTCCTCCGTGAATGTCACGCCACCGGCGACACCGTCGGCAGACCGGCGAGCGGTCACGCTCGTCATGGCCTGCCTCGGAGTGTTCGTCGCCTATCTGCCGGTCTCCACCGTCTCGGTGAGCCTGCCCGCCATCCAGCGGGCCCTGCACGCGTCGACCTCCCAACTCTCGTGGGTGACCGACGCCTTCGTGCTGCCCATGGCCGCCCTCATCCTGACCGCCGGCGTCTTCGGCGACGTCCACGGCCGCAAGAAGGTCTTCCAGGCGGGCCTCGCCTTCTGCACCGTCGGAGCCGGCATCGCGCTGTCCGCGGACTCCATCGAGGTCGTCTGGGCCGGTCAGGCGTTCTCCGGCCTCGGGGCGGCCGCCCTGCTGCCCACCACCCTGGCGCTGATCAGCCACGCCGTCCCGGACCCCCGTGAGCGGGGCAGGTTCATCGGCCTGTGGGCGACCTCGCTGATGTCGGCTCTGGCCGTCGGTCCACTGATCGCCGGAGTGATCCTCGACCAGGCCGCCTGGCGCTGGATCTACCTGCTGCCCATCCCCGTGGCCGTCATCGTCATGGCGCTCACCGCACGGCTGCTGACGGACTCCCGCGCCGCCGGCACCCGCCGCCTCGACTGGCCCGGCCAGATCACCGCGGCGGTCACGATCACCGCGCTCGTGTACGGGGTCATCGAAGGAGGCGCCCATTCCTTCTCCGAGGGCAAGGTGGTGCTGGCCCTGGCGATCGCCGCGATCGGAGCCGTCGGCTTCGTCCTGGTGGAACGGCGCGGCGACAGCCCCATGCTCGACCTGTCGCTCTTCCGCAGCCCCGCGTTCAGCGCCACCTCCCTCGTCGCCATGATCAGCTTCCTCGGCCTGATCGGTTTCTTCTTCGTCCTCAGCCTCTACTTCGGCATGGTGCAGCAGCTCAGCACGCTGGAGGCGGCCTCCCGGCTGCTGATGGTCACGCTGATGTCCCTGTTGGCGGGGCCGGTCGTGGGGCAGATGATGCACCGGGTGTCCGCACGGATCCTGATCACCGGCGGACTCCTCGTCACCGCGGGCGCGCTGCTGTCCCTGACCACCCTTGACGTGGACACGTCGTTCGGCTCCGTGACCTGGCGGCTCGCCCTGCTGGGCCTCGGCCTCGGTGTCGTCATCACCCCGATGACCGCCACCGCGGTCGCCTCCGTGCCACACCACCTCGCCGGCATGGCGGCAGCCGGGAACAACGCCTTCCGCCAGGTCGGCGGCGCTCTCGGTCCGGCGGTCCTCGGCGCCCTGCTGACCACCCGGGCCGTGAACGCCCTGCCCGGCCACCTCGCCGACGCCGGCCTGACGGGAGCACAGCAACAGCGCATCACCTCGGCCGTGGACGCGGGCGGCCTCGGCGCGGTCGCCCGGATGGAACTGGGAGCGGCCCAGGGACGCGCCCTCGGTGCCTTGTCCCAGGCCTTCCTCGACGGCCTCCAGCTGTGCCTGGTGGTGTCCGCGACGCTGACCCTGCTCGCCGCCGCCGTCGCAGCCGTCCTGCTGCGCGGCCCGCGGCGGAGCACGACGCCGGTCGCCGGGCCGGGATCGGGGCCGGGGCACCACGCCCATCACCGCCCCGACGGCACCCCGCAGCGTGAGGCGGCGGAACCGACCCACCTCGAAGCCGGCCACCGAGCGGGCTGACCAGGACAAGGCGCGACCAGGACAAGCCGACCAGGACAATGACGGTGGGCGCGGCGCAGGACCAACGCCCGCCGTCGGCAGGAGGAACCAGGTGGAGTCCACCCAGCTCGACGAACTCGACCTGAAGTTGCTCCAGGCGTTGCAGATCGACGGCCGGGCGCCGTTCAGCCGGATCGCCGACGTGCTCGGCGTCTCCGACCAGACCGTGGCACGGCGCTACCGGCGGCTGCGCACCACCGCACGCCTGCGGGTGCGCGGTATGGCGGACGACGGCCGGCTCGGCCGCAGCAGCTGGGTCGTCCGGCTGAGCTGCACCCCGGACGTGGCCGAGCACCTGGCCACCGCCCTCGCCCGCCGCCCGGACACGTCGTACGTCAACCTCACCTCCGGCGGCACCGAGGTGATGTGCGCCATGCGGCCCCGCAGCCGACAGGACCGCGACGAGCTGCTCTACGACCGCCTGCCGCGCACACCTCGCGTCATGTCCGTCAGCGCCCACTGCGTACTGCACCACTTCTACGGCGGCGTCCTGGGCTGGCTCAACAAGATCGACGCGCTCGATCCGGCCGAAGAGGCGGCCCTGCGTCCTCCGCGCGCCGCGGCGTCCGCCGCCCCCGTGTCCCTCGATGCCGAGGACGAGGCGCTGCTCGCCGTTCTGCGTCAGGACGGGCGGGCCACCCTCACCGAACTCCAGTCGGCCACCGGCCAGTCCGAGGCCGTGGTCAAGCGCCGCCTGGACAACCTGCGCTCCACCGGAGTGCTCTACTTCGACGTCGAGCACGACCCCGAGCCCCTCGGCCACTTCGTCGAGGCCTTCCTCTGGCTCACCGTGGCCCCGGCCGCCCTGACCGACGTCGGCACCGCCGTGGCCGCCCACCGCGAGGTGCGCTTCGCCGCCGCCATCACCGGCAAGGCCAACATGGTCGCCGTGAGCCTGCACCGCACCAGCGGCGAGCTGTACACGTACCTGAGCGAGCGCATCGGACGGCTCGAAGGCGTCCAGGCCGTCGAGTCCGTGCTGACCCTGCGCCGGGTGAAACAACTCGGCTACGAGCCCCTGCGCTGACCGCTTGGAGCACCGGGACGCAACGGCGAGATGGTGAGCGCTGGTGCGTCACAGCCAGGGTGGCAGGGTCACCGGGGCGGTGGGGTGGGGTGTGCGGCCCGTTGTCCAGGCCAGTAGGTCTGCCGCCGGGGCTTCGACCACAGGCACGGGGATCACGGGCGCGGGCTCGGGCGGTGTCGGGCCGATGTCCCAGGTGCGGGCGCGGTCGGTCGGGACGAGACGGACCGCCGGGCATGCGGGGCGGTTGGAGAGGGTGGCCGTGATGTCGTCGAGGAGGGTGTCGGTCAGGTCGGCGGGGAGGTCCGCGAAAGCGAAGATGAAAGCGGAGATCGCTTCTGATGCCAGTGGTGCCGCTGGTACCAATGGTGCCGGTGGTGCCGTTGGTACCAATGGTGCCGGTGGTGCCGCTGGCGCGAGGTCGATCGCGTGCAGCCATACCTCGCGTACCCGCATCCAGGGGATCTCGGCGGCGGGGATCGTGCGCCCCAGCGCGCTCCTGACCTCGGCCTGCCAGGTCGTCGCGTCGAGGGCCGCCAACGCGTCCTCCAGTTCCGCGGCCGTGGACTTCAGTTGGGCCCGTAGAACCTCGGGAGGGAGTGTCGCCGAGGACTCGATCTCAGTGGCACGTTGCTCGCGGTCGGCGTACATCGGGGTGGGGACGCCCGTGCGGGCCCAGGTGGCCAGGCGGGTGAGGGCCTCGGCGTTGCGTGCCACGTGGCCGAGGACATGGGCGCGGGTCCAACCGGGGAGGGCGCTCGCGTCGGCGAGGCCGTCGTCGGTGAGGCCGTCGGCCACGTGTGCCAGTACGGCCGTGCCCTCGCGCATCCACGGCAGGGTGACGGTCAGGTCGTGGCGGTCGGTCATGCCCTGTCGCTCCCGATGCGCTCCGCGATGTCCGCGCGCAACGCCTTCTTGTCGATCTTCCCTACCTTCGTGGACGGCAACTCCTCCACCGTCACGAGGTGTTCGGGCAGCTTGAAGCGGGCCACCCCGGCCTTCTCCATGCCGGCGCGGATCGTGTCCAGGGTCGGGGCGGGGCGGCCCGGGGCGGGGACCACGTAGAGGCAGACCCGTTCGCCCAGCATCGGATCGGGCATGGCCACCACTGCCACCTGGCCGGCATCCGTGAGCTCGTAGACGAGGTTCTCGATCTCCTCCGCGGAGATCTTTTCCCCACCCCTGTTGATCATGTCCTTGTCGCGGCCCTCGACGACCAGGTTGCCCTCCGGCGTACGGCGGCAGATGTCGCCGCTGCGGTACCAGCCGTCGGCTGTGAACGCCCGGCTGTTGTGCTCGGCGGCCCGGTAGTAGCCGCGGGGGGTGTACGGGCCTCGGGTGAGGAGGGAGCCGGCCTCGCCGTCGGGGACGTCCTGATCGAGTTCGTCGACCAGGCGGACCTCGTCGTCCTGGCACATGGGGCGGCCCTGCGTGGTGCAGATGATCTCCTCGGGGTCGTCGAGGCGGGTGTAGTTCAGCAGGCCCTCCGCCATGCCGAACACCTGCTGGAGCGTCGTACCGAGGACGGGGCGGATCCGGCGGGCCAGTTCGTCGGCCAACCGCGAGCCGCCGACCTGGAGGACGCGCAGGGTGTCCAGCTGCTCGGCCCCGTGCCGCTCGGCGTGTTCCAGCCAGCGGCCGGCGACGGCCGGGACGACAGCCGTGTGGGTGACTCCTTCGGCCTCGATCGTGGCGAAGGCCCGCACCGGCTCCGGGCTGGGCAGCATCACCACCCGGCCACCGGCCAGCAGGGTGCCCAGGATGCCGGGGCAGGCGAGCGGGAAGTTGTGGCCGGCGGGCAGGCTCACCAGGTAGACGGAGTCCTGGTCAAGGGCGCTGACCTCGGCGCTCGCCCGCGCGTTGTACGCGTAGTCGTCGTGGGTGCGGGCGATCAGCTTCGGCAGGCCGGTCGTACCGCCGGAGAGGAGGAATACGGCCACGTCCCGGCTGTCGGGCGCGGACGCGTCCAACCCGGACCGGTCGGCGGCCGGATCCGGGCCCGGCGCGCACAGGGCACGCAGGTCCACGCTGCCTGCGGCGATCCCGTCCCCGGCGACCAGGACGTGCCACGGGCCGGGCACCTCCTTGCCCAGCTCATGCGCGAGCGCCTGGTGGTCGAAGTCGCGCAGCCGGTCGGGTACGGCGATGGCGGCGGCCTCGGAGTGGGCGGCGAGGTGGGCGAGTTCGAGGCGGCGGTGGGCGGGCAGGGCCATCACCGGTACGATCCCGGCGCGCAGGCAGGCCCAGGTCAGGACGGTGAACTCCCAGCCGTTGGCGAGCTGGACCACGATCCGGTCGCCGGGGGCGAGGCCGAGGCCGAGCAGCCGCAGCGCCAACGCGTCGGCGCGGTCGGCCAGTTCGGCGTAGGTGAGGCGGAGGTCGCCGTCGACGAGCGCCGTCTCGTCCGGGGTGCGGTCGGCGCTCTCGCGCAGCAGATCCCCCAGCGGGCGGCCCGCCCAGTAGCCGGCCACCGTGTAGCGGTCGGCGTCGGCCTTCGGCCAGGGAACCGTTCCCTCACTGATGGGTGCGGCCATCACTCATCACCTCTTCTTGCAGCGGCTCGGCTGTCTCAGCCGCGATACACACAGCATCCAGCGCCACCTGGCCCTGAGCGGTGATCCGCAGCGGGTTGATCTCGATCTCGGAGAGTTCCCGGTGGGCGGCGAGCAGGTTGCCCAGGGCCGACACCACCTCGCCGAGCGCGCCCCGGTCCAGTACGGGCCCGCCGCGCCAGCCGTCGAGCAGGGCGTGTCCGGCCAGCTCGGCGGGCATCGCGGCGGCCTCGGCCGCGCTCAGCGGGGCGAGCCGGATGCTGACGTCCGCCAGGGCTTCGGCGGTGGTGCCGCCGAGGCCGACCAGGACGACCGGGCCGAACACCGGGTCGCGGCGGGCGCCGACCACGAGGTCCACGCCAGGGCCGGCCATCGACTCGACCAAGTAGCGCGAGGCTCCCGCAGCCTCGATCGCGTCGAGCGCCGCGTCCAGTTCCTCCGGTGTCCACACGCCGAGCCGTACCCCGCCGATCTCCGTCTTGTGCAGCACGGCCGCGTCCAGCAGCTTGACCGCCACCGGGCCGGGCAGTTCGGCCAGCGCCCGGTGCGCCTCGACGCGGTCGGCGCAGGCGCGGCGGGGCATGGTCGGCACGCCGAGCGCGGCGAGGAGCGTCTTGGCCCGGTCCTCGTCCCAGGGGCCGGAGCCGACGTCCACCCGCGGCGCGGCGGCGGGGATCGCGGTCGTACGGCCGCGACCGCGCGCGTCGGCGAGCAGCGCGCCGGTCATCGCGGCGAGCCCGTGCGGGTCGCCGGTCACCGGTACGCCCCGTTCCAGAAGGGCGCGGCGGACACGTCGTACGTCATCACCCGCCCCGCCGACTCCGAGCAGCATCGGCACGCTCGTGCGGGCCGCCGACACGGCCTCGACCAGGTCGAAGGCGCCGGGCTCGTGCAGGGCGTACGCGGAGATCAGGTCCACGGCCGGGTCGGCGGCCACCGCGTCCAGTACGGCGGCGAAGCCGGGGCCGGGGCGGCCCGTGTCGACCGGGTTGGCCTGGTAGGTCAGCGGGGGCAGTACGGCGGCCAGGGCGCGCCGGGTGTCCTCGGCCAGCTCGGGTACGGCGGCTCGGCGCCCGCGCAGGTCGTCGAGGAGGAGCAGGCCGGGTCCGGCCTGGGCGGTCACCACACCCACCCCTGGGTCGGCGGCCGCGGGCAGTCGTACGACGGACAACGCGCCCACCGCGTCGACCAGTGAGCGTTCGTCGTCCACCAGGACGGCGCCCGCCTGGGCGAGGGCGGCGCGGGTGGTGCGCCAGGAGGTGGCGAGGGCGCCGGTGTGGGAGGCCGCGAAGGCGCCGACGTCGTGGCGGCCGACGACGAGGGCGACGACCGGGCGGGTGGCGGTGAGACGGGCGACCGCGTCGGTGAGGCGGCGGCCGTCGGCGACCGACTCGATGTGCAGGGCCACGGCGGTGGTGCGCGGGTCGTCGGCCAGGTGGTCGAGGACATCGGCGGTCGTGATGTCCACGCTGTTGCCCAGGCCGACCGCGAGGCTCACCCCGTGCCCGGCCTCGGCGAGCAGGAACGCCAGGGCGTGGTTCACCCCTCCGCTGGCGGCCACGACGGCGATCCGGCCGGCGGGCACGTCGGCCGCGCCCGGCACGAAGCTGGTCGTGAGGCCCGGCGTGAGGAAGCCGGAGGTGTTCGGGCCCAGCAGCCGGATGCCGGTGCGCAGGGCGGCCTCGGCCAGCTCCCGCTGGTACCGCTCGCCGTCCGGTCCGGCCTCGGCGAAACCGCCGCCGTAGACGACGGCGGCCCGCGCCCCGGCCTTCGCGGCCTCTTCCACCGCGTCCGCGCAGGCCCTGGCCGGGAGGCAGACCAGCGCGAGGTCCACGGGGCCGTGCGCGGCGGCCTCCTCGACCGACCCGTGGACACCGGCGGCCGGCTCCGGGGCGCGGGCGTTGACCAGCGCCACGTGTCCGGGGAACGTGGTGACCGAACGGGCCAGTGCGGCACCCAGTTTGGCCGGGTCGCGGGAGGCGCCGATGACAGCGAGACCTCGGGGGGTGAACAGGGCGTCGAGCGTGCCGTACGTCATGACGCCACCTCCCACGCCGCGATGGTCTCCGCGGTGGCGCCGACCAGGTCCGTGCGCCCCGACAGGACCGCGGTGACCGCGCGGTCGCGGTCCAGGGTGTCGTCGATCAGCAGCGCGGGCAGACCGTGGTGCAGCCGGGCCCGTTCGGCGAGGAGGGCGCGGGTGTACGGCGTACCGCCGTACACGGCGATCAACAGCGGGGCGGACGCGGCGAGTTCGGCCAGGCGGGCGTACGCGGCGGCGAGGCCGGACTCGTCGTCGGGGGCCATGGTGCGGGCGCCCCAGGGCTCGGCGGCGGTGCCCGGCGCAAAGTCCCGCAGCGGCAGCGGGTCCCCGGTCCCGCCGACCGCCGTACCGCTGTCGGGCGCGACCTGCACGACCCGGCCGGGCAGCCGCCACAGGCCCAGGTCGAGCGGGGTCTCCAGCGGCTCGGCACCGTGGCGCGTCTCCCACTCGTCGTGGGTGGCGTGCACGAACTCGGGTGCGCGGCGGGCCAGTCGGGCGTCCGTGATGCTGCGGGAGAGGAAGTGGTAGGCGAACTGCCAGGGTTCCAAGGCGTCGTGGTACGCGCCGAAGTGCTCCCACCAGCCGAGGCTCGGCCGTGCCGCGTTCTGGATCGCGTCGACCGACGGCCGGGCGGTGGCCTCGTACGCGGCGAGGGCGGCCGGGAGGTCGTCGGCGTGCTTGGTGAGGGCGGCGGAGAGGGCGATCGCGTCCTCCATGGCCATCTTGGTACCGGAGCCGACGGAGAAGTGCGCGGTGTGCGCGGCGTCGCCGAGGAGGGCGACCGGGCGGGGGTCGGTGACGTACCAGTGGCGGGTGCGGCGGGTGCGGAAGTTGCCCCAGCGGGAGTTGTTGGTCAGGAGTCGGTGTCCGTCGATCTGGTCGGCGAACAGTTCCTCCAGGTACGCCTTCGTGGCCAGGTCGCTCGGGCCGGGTGGCCGGGTGACGTCGAAGGCGTCGAGGCCCGCCGCCCGCCAGGTCGGCTCGTCGGTCTCCACGATGAAGGTGCTCACGTCGGCGCTGATCGGGTAGCCGTGCACCGCGAACACGCCGTGCGGGCCGCGCTCGTGGACGAAGGTGAGCCCGTCGAACATGTAGTCCGTGCCGAACCAGATGAACTTGGCCGTCGCGGTGTCGAAGGCCGGCTCCAGACGGTCGGCGAGGGCTTCGCGGATCCGTGACGAGGTGCCGTCGGCGGCGACCACGAGGTCGTAGCCGTCCAGGTCGGCGAGGTCCGCCTCGGTCTCGAACCGCAGGTCCGCGCCCATGCCCCGGGCCCGCTCCTGGAGCAGCGCCAGCAGGGTGCGGCGGACGATCGCGGCCATGCCGTTGCCGCCGCAGCGCAGGCGCTCGCCCTTGAGCCGTACCTCGATGTCCTCCCAGTGCCGGCCGTGCGCGTCCAGCGCCTCGCGGAGCACCGGGTCGGCGTCGTGGATGCCGGCGAGCGTGCGGTCGGAGAACACCACGCCGAAGCCGAACGCGTCGTCGGCACGGTTGCGTTCGAAGACGGTCACCTCGACGGACGGGTCGGCCTGCCGGATCAGGGCGGCGAAGAACAGCCCTCCCGGGCCTCCGCCGACGACAGCGATGCGCATGGTCAGCCCCTCACGCGGGAGTCACGGACGAGCGTGTTGCGGCACTCGCCGATGCCTTCGACACGGGTCACCAGTTCGCCGCGGAACGCGGTCTGGGTGTGGCGGTGGGCCGGCGCCTCCTCGCCGGGGCCGAGGTACTGGATCGCGGCCCACAGGGTGGGGGTGGCGTAGGCCGTACCGGGCAGTCCCGGGTTGGCCGGCGCGATGGCGCGGCGCTCGCCGCCCCGGCCCACGGGGACGAGGTCGCCACTGCGGGCGGCGAGCGGGTGCAGCACCGACCAGCGCCACAGGGCGGGCACGGCGTCCGGCTGCGGCACGTGCGTCATCAGGCCCTCACGCCGGGTCCACGGCGGTGTCAGATGTGCGGCCTCGAAGTCGGCGTAGAGCCTCTCCAGCGCGGCACGTTCGTCGGTGATCGTCACGACGGACTCACTCCTTCGGGATTGCCTGAGCCCAACGTACGACATCCAAATAACGGTCGTCTAGATTTTGAAACGCATTTCTTCCGGGCGGCGCCGCTCAGCCCCCGTTGCCGCCGATCACCTCGTCGACGTACCCCTCCGCCTCCGCCCGCAGCAGGCCGTGGGCCTCCAGGAACAGCTCGTGGGCCTGGCGGCCGACCCAGCCCTCGGGCAGCAGCTCGGGGGGCAGGTCGGGGTCCCGGAAGGGGAACATGCGGTAGTCGTGAACCAGGCGCATGCGCTCGACCAGCGCGTCCCGGCCGCGCAGTTCGCCCGCGCGGTAGCCGGCGAGGCGGGGCCGGTAGCGGTCGAGCAGTTCGCCGTACTCCTTGTCCAGGGCGGCCAGGTCCCAGGAGCGGGCCGCCATGTCACGGTCGGCGACCGCTCCCTCGGAGCGCGCGTGCAACGCGTCGATCCGTGCCGCGGGCTGGTCGGCGAAGCTCTCCCTGACTTCGGCGACCCGGTCGTGCGGGCTGATCCACACGGACGCGGACAGCAGGCCGAAGCCCAGCCAGGACAGCTTCTTGCGCAGTTGCTCGCGCAGCGCCCGGTCGGCTTCGGGCACCGAGTAGATGACCATGTGCCACTGGCCGTCCCACGGGCCGGGCGCGCGCCGGAAGATCCGCTCCCGGCCCTCGTCGAGCAGCTGCCAGGAGGCGTCGGTGAGGGCGTAGAAGGTCTCCCTCCCCTCCCGGCGGCTGTCCAGCCAGCCCTCCTTGCGCATCCGGGCGGCGACCACCCGCACCGTGCTCTCGGGGATGTCGAAGCAGTCCATCAGCGCGACCAGACCGCGCAGCCGGACGTCGCCGCCCCGGTAGCGCAGATAGTCGCCGAACAGGTCGAAGACCAGCGACCGCGGTTTCACAAGCACCTCCTGGGCCCGGTACGGACCCCACCCCTATACGTGTCAACTACTTGACGATCGTCTCACGCACGACAGATATTTCAACTGTACGACGGCCGTCCCCGAGACGGCATGTTCCTGCCCCCGCCTCCTGTCACTCCCAGCGTCGAAGGAGACGCCATGACAGAGACCTTCGTCCTCGTATCCGGCGCCTGTCACAGCGGCTGGACCTGGCGCCCGGTGGCCGAACGGCTGCGCGCCGCCGGTCATCGCGTCCTCGCCCCCGACCTGCCCGGCCTCACCGACGGCGACGACCCGCGCGCGTACGGCCTGGCCGACGTCGGTGACTTCCTCGTCGACCTCGTCGAACGGCACGACCTGCGGGACGTCACCCTGGTCGGGCACAGCTGGGGCGGCTACCCGCTCACCGCGGCGGCCCCACGCCTCGCGCCACGCCTGCGGAGGCTCGTGTACTGGAGCGCGTTCGTCCCCGCCGAGGGCCGGTCCCTGATGGACGAGGTCCCGCCGCACTACGCCGAGATGTTCCGGCAGCTCGCCGCCGCGTCCGGCAACGACGGCATCCTCTTCCCGTACGAGGTCTTCGCGTCGGCCTTCATGCAGGACGGCGACGAGAGCGCCGTACGCCTGGTCCACGGTCTGCTGGTCCCCCAGCCCCTGCGCTACTTCACCGAGACGGTCGCCCCGATCGACCCGGCGGCGCTCGGCGTCCCCGCCTCCTACGTCGTCGGCACCGAGGACCTGGCCCTGCCGCCCGGCGAGTACGGCTGGACGCCCCGCTTCCCGCGGCGCCTCGGCCCGGACACGCCCGTGATCGAGTACCCCGGCAGCCATGAGGCCCAGTTCACCCGGCCCGACGACCTGACGGCGGCACTGCTGAAGACGTGAGGCGACGCGAAGACGAAACGACCGCCCCCACCGCGTCCTACGCGGCGGGGGCGGTCCTCCTGCGCCGTAGAGCCTGTGCCACATCCCCGGACACTCAGGCCCGCACGGCCACCGCGTCCGGGGCGGGAGCCACGGCGGCCCGGGTGCCCTTGGGGAGCAGGAGAACCATGAGCGACCCGACCGCCGCCGGTATGGCGAAGGCGTAGAAGTTCCACTCCACGGCCAGGCCGGAGGCGAGCAGGATGCCGCCGAACGTCGGACCCACGACCGCGCCGAGCCTTCCGATGCCCAGCGTCCAGCCCAGCGCGGTCGCGCGGACCTCGGGCGGGAAGTGCATGGCGACGTACGCGTTGACCATGATCTGGCTGCCGATGGTGCCGAACCCGGCGACCGCCACCAGCGCGTACATCACCGGCGCCGCCATGGGCGAGCTCAGCAGGTAGATGGAGACGGCGGCGGCCACGAACGCCACCATGGTCACCGGCTTCATGCCCAGCCGGTCACCCACCGGCGCCACCAGGACGGACCCCGCCGCGGCACCCACGTTCATCATCACCAGGAACAGCAGCGAGCCGGAGAGCGGATAGCCGGCCGACTTCATGATCTGCGGCAGCCAGGTGTTGAGCCCGTACACGAGCAGCAGCCCGAAGAAGCTGGTGACCGCGAACAGGACGGCGGGCAGGAGGTGGCGTCGAGTGAACAGCGCGGCGAGACCGCGCTTCGTTCCCCCGGCATCCCACGGGTCCCGTGCGCGGTTCCTGGCCTCCAGGTAGCTCTCGGACTCGGGCAGGAACCGCCACAGCAGCGGGACGACGGTCACGAGCGGCAGCGCGCCGAGCCAGAACATGATCCGGAAGCCGAACGCCGGCAGGAGCGCCAGGGCGAGTACGGCGGACAGGATGCCGCCCACCGAGTAGCCGGAGAACATCAGCGCGTTGTCGAGGCTGCGCCGGTGCGGGGCCGAGTACTCGGCGGTCAGGGCGATGGCGGTGGGCATCACGCCCCCCAGGCCGAGGCCGCCGAGCAGCCGGAACAGGCCGAAGAGCTCGGCACTCGGGGCGACCGCGCAGGCCGCCATGGCCAGCGAGAACCAGCTCACGCTGACCAACAGCATCTTCCGCCGGCCGACCAGGTCCGTCACCGCGCCCGCGACCAGCGCGCCGACAAGCATCCCGACGAGGGCGTAACTGCCGATCAGCCCGGCCTCGGTGGGCGTCAGAGCCCAGGGTTCGTAGCGCAGCAGGGACGGCACCACGGCCCCGTAGATGATGAGGTCGTAACCGTCGAACAAGATCACCGCGAAACACAGCGCAAGGACCGTGAGGTCACTGCGACCTCGGGAACTTCCGGGGCTTCCGGGACTTCCTGGCCTTCCGGAACGGACGTCTGCTGACTTCATCTCCACCACCTGTGCGGTTGCTTGCGCGGTGCACCACCGACGCTGTGCGGAGTATGTGTCAATCAAAAAACGGACGTCAATAATCTGTAACGCATTAATTCTCATCAAGAGCTGCCTGAGCAGGTGAAGGTCGACATGGGGCAACAGATACACGCCGATCGTCCGCCAGGTGCACGACTCGACACCCCACAGCAGGGCAGACAGGAGGGCTACGCCGTCAACCTCCGGGCGCGCAGGCCCTCCGTGCCAACGTGCGCGCCCGAGTCGACCGGACGTCCGGAGCCGACCGAGGCCGCGATCCCGGTGTCGGGCGGCCGCGGCGGTGTGTCAACGGCGACTTCACACCCGTGGAAGCCCGCGCCGACTCCCTCGGCGCGACCGTCGGCGCCGGCCGGCACCCGCACACCAACCCGGCAGGCCAGAACGGCCTCCCGGACCAGCCCGGCGCGCCCCGCCGCCGAACACTTCTTCACCGGTAAAGACTCAATGACCTTCATGGGCCGCACGGTTGCTCGATTCCTGCAGAATGAGCAGGTCCCGCAGAACCACGCAGACCCTGGCTTGGAGGCCAACGGCACTGACTCTGGGCGAAGTTGGCGAGCGGTGATGAATTCGGCTCGGTCCCTGAGCGTGCTCAGGGACCAGGCGTGGAGGGGACACCAGCGGGGGCGGTCTTGGTGGGCGGCTGCGTTCGGTATCGAGGTCGCGGACACGGATGTGGCCGATCTCGCCGCTGTGGCCGAGCGGAACGGACATACAGAGCGCCCGTTCTCCCCAGCGGCAAGTCACCCACACCTCACCACTGCACGAAAACCCGCAGGTCACCTACCTCGCTTCCGCATCGCCCCCGTACCCCACCCCATTGCTCCGCCCCGATCCGCTACGCTGTTCACGTCAGCGGTCAGGTCACGCTGGATGTCCGCCCGGGAAACCGTCGCGAGCACCCGACACACCACCACTGACCAGCGGGCTTGTATGCCTCGGCTAAAGATCCACTCGCTGGGTTTTCGCCAAGGTTTGCCACAAGCCCCCGCCTTCGCGGGGCTTGTGCGAAAGTCACTCGCCGCAGGTCGGAGCGGGTGCGCGCACCGCGGCCAGAACGCTCTGAGGGTGATCTGGGAACGCCCAACGCATCTGCGCAGGCCAGGGCCTGTCACCTCGTCAGCAACCGGTACTGAGGCGACTGGGACTACGGCTTCTCCCGAGAACCGCGCGGCCCCCTCTCTCTCGGCACAGAGGCCGACCTCCCAAACCGACAGCTGCAGTGCATCGCGCATGGGCGATGCGTCACAGGCATCTCGCCATCGCCTCACTTCAGTAAATCGCCTCATTCTTATCGGCTTCATTCGCTTGCAACTCAGCGGGAGGCATCCGCACCGATTCTGACGGACGCTCAACGCATGAGAATTCTCCGACGGAAATCGTTGTCTACGGTGCTGGCTGTGATTGACCGCCAAGAGCGCGTGCTGCTCTGCCGAATTCACGGCGAGTCCGCTTGGCAGCCGATCAAGGCGCGAGTGATCCCTCTGCAGCCTTCCAGATTCTCAGCCATTCGAGTTCTGGACCCGATCTTCTCTCACTGGTTCCTTGCCGCTACTCCAGTGGTCGGCAAGTTCGCTCCCGTTCCAGAGCGGGACGGACAGGCACGCTTGATGCGCATCTTCGTCACCCGTCACGACAGGATGAGGCCCATCAGCCTTCGCGCTCGGGCCCACGCCTCCCTGGATGTCGACTACGTCTGGCATCCCCTGTCCGATGTGGAGGACGCGGATTTCGATGTGTACCCACGCGAGCTCGGCCCTTTTCTGCGTGGGTACCTGGAGGGCTGGATTCCCGACGGCGTCATCACGCTTGTCGAGTGATCTCGAATCCCGCCGCCCTGCATCGGCTACCAGCAGCGCGGCCCTCCTCATCTCTCGATATCTGGTCTTACCCCACCCAGGAGCGTCCCCAGTGACAAGCGCTCAGCACCGACGTCGACCTCCCGCTCGCGGTCCATTGGGCCTGGAAATCCGGACGATTCTGGCGGCCGCCGGGCTGCCCGAAGCAGACGACAACGACCGTTATCGCTCCTACGGCGTCGCGGTGACCGATCGCGATGAATCGGTGGACGTGGAGTGGTTTGTTTCCCGCAGCCTGCGGCGCGCGGCCGCCGACGAGCAGTTGCGGGGTCTACCCATGGCAGCCGCGGACCGCGCACACGAGGCCGCCCGGCGCCACCTGCACGCGGCCTTGTTCGGCATCCTGTCGGAGGTCGGATACCTGGTGGAGTCCGATCCGGCCGGCGCTCTCGCCGTTCGCGCCGGCCGCGTTCCCGCACCCACGACCCTGGCCGCGGACATCAGGCGGATCCTCACCGACCTGCACGATGCCCCGAAAAGGAAGGGAGATCCGGGTCCGACCACGTAGATCCGCCCGCGCCATCGCAGAGTGCGACACACCCACGGGCCGATTTCCGCAACACAGCCGGGCTTCCACCCCCTAGAGTGGTGTGTACTTACACCACCACGGCGGCATGCGCCGACCCGCGCGGCACGGAGGGACGGGACCCATGGGGACGTGGGATCATCTCGGCATGCCCCGGAGCAACAACGACCAACTGCCGGCGACTTACGTCGCGTCCGGCGCTTGGCCGTATGCCCGGCTCGTCGAGGACGCCCCCGTCAGCGCGTACTACGGCCAAGCCTTCGCACGGAACCTCGCAGAGGCGATGGAGGTATCCACGATCGGGCTGAGGGCCCTGGGGGACAAAGCGGGGGTTTCGCACGCGACGATCAGCCGACTGCTGCGGGGAATGGTCCTGCCCGACTTGGGAACGCTCGCCCGTCTCGAAGTCGCGCTGGGGGTCGGCCTGTGGCCCGGTCTGACCGCCTGGACCGAGCGCGAGCACGTCTGAGGAGCACCACGGTGTCGCCGCAGGACGCTCTGCTCCAGGTCGGCTGCCAGCGACCCTGCTGATCAGCGGGTTTGATAGACAGGCTCCTGGACCGGCGATCATCTGCTCTGCAGCATGGGAAGGACCGGGCACACACAGCGTTGAGCAGCGCATACCCTGGCTGGAGTCGAAGAAGAGGGGCTGGACGAGTGGGTGCCGGGGTACGCCGTCCGACGATCCGGGACGTGGCCAAGCTCAGCGGGGTCTCCGTGGCCACGGTCAGCTACGTGCTGAACGGCAAGGAGTCCCAGACGATCAGCGAAGAGACGAAGCGGCGCGTGGCCGCAGCGGTCTCCGATCTCGGATACGTGCGCAACCCCGTGGGTACCGCCCTGCGCCGCGGGCACTCGAACGTCGTCCTGGTGGTCCTCGACCCGACGTTCGTGGGGGATGCCAGCGAGCGCTGGAGCAGCGCGGTCATGGGCGCCTTGTCCGGCCTCGGTTACACCGTCGTCACGCACACGCTGCTCCAGGAGGCGGAGGCGGTGAAGGTGGTGGCGGCGTTGCAGCCTGTCGGTGTCGCCTTGTTCGCCTTCGTGACCGTACGGACCTGTGAGGAGATGCGTGCCGCCGGGGTCCGGCATGTCTTCGGGTTCCCCGCCGCCGAGGGAGATCCGGAGGCAGCGGACCGGCCCTGGGAGCGGGCGATCGGCCGGGCCCAGGTGGCGCATCTGGCGGAACGTGGTTTCGAAAGGGTCTGGTACGCGTTTCCTGAGCCTTCGAGCCGACGCGTGGTGGCCGAGCACCGGCTCCAGGGTGCACGGGAGGAATGCGAGCGGCGGGAGATGCCGCAGCCCGAGGTGTTCACTCTGCCTCTCGACCGGCAGCAGGCCGTGACGGCCCTGTCGGCGCTGGGCCGGGCGCCGGGTTCGGCGATCTGTGCGGCCGATGACCGCCATGGACTGGCCGTGCTGGCCGCGGCTGCGGATCTCGGCTGGCGGGTTCCGTCGGATGTGGCGGTCATCGGCGCCGAGGACACCGTGGAGGGCCGCTTGGCGCTCCCCGCGCTCACGACGGCGCGCTTGGTCGATTCCGACCGTCTCAAGGGTGTGCGCGTCTGGCTGGAGGCGGAGCTGAACGGTCGGCGCACGCCGCTGGGCCGCACGATCTGGGAGAGTGCGGCTTCGGCTGAGGTCGTCGTCCGCCGGTCCACTTGAACCGGCCGACCGGCCATCGGGCCCCGAGCCCGCCCGCCAGGGCGAACTCGGGTGCCCGATGCCTGGTCAGGACACGTGGAAGACGTGTGTCCCGGCCCCCACGTGGTAGGCGACGTAGTCGTCCTTCCGCTCCACGCGGGTCGCGCCCCGGCCCGCGGTGACCCCCCGTGCTCCGTCCGTGAGCGGGACACGGACCTCGGCCGGTGTCCCCGCGGGCACCTTCACGGTGAGGGTCAGTCGGCCGTTCTGCCTGCGCCAGCCGGAGCTGACCTCGCCGCGCGGGGTCGTCACCTGGGCTGAGGCATACCGCAGGCCGTCCGGCACGACCGGCGCGACGCGCACCTTTGCGTAGCCGGGAGCAGCCGCCTGGATACCGGCCAGATGCTGGTAGAACCAGTCGTCCACGGTGCCCAGGAAGGGGTGGTTCATCGAGAAGTCCTTCTTGGTCATGGACCAGGTCTCCCACGAGGTGGTGGCGCCCTGCTTCACCCAGTAGCCCCAGCTGGGGTAGTCCGTCTGAGCGGCGATCTTGTAGGCCAGGTCGGCGCGACCGTTCTCGGTCAGGACGGGCAGCAGCAGTTTGGTGCCGATGGCCCCCGTGTTCAGGTGGTTGCCTCGGTCGGTGATGTCCTTGACGAGGTTGGCGAAGACCTTGTCCCGGTGTTCGTCGGGGACCAGCCCGTAGGCCAGGGCCACCAGGTTGGAGGTCTGGCGGTACCCGGCCTCCACGGGGGTGTGGTAGACGCCCGCGTCGACATCGAGGAACTTCTCGTTGAACTTCTCGGCCAGGGCGTCGGCCATGGTGTCGAACCGCGCGGCGTCGCCGGAGTGACCCAGTTCCCTCGCGATCCGGGCCAGGAGACGGGCCTCGTGGTAAAGATCCGCGTTGGCGGTCAGCAGGGAGCCCTCCGGCGGCCTGAGGGCCACGGTGGCAGCGTTCTCCGCGCCGGGCGGTGACCAGTCGCCGAAGGAGAAGCCGGTGTACAGACCGTTCGTCCCGGCGATGGTGGTGCGCATCAGGTCGAGCCAGCGCGCCATGGCCGGGTAGTTGTCGCTCAGCACGCCGGTGTCGCCGTAGTGCTGGAAGTGGGTCCAGGCGGAGGAGATCAGCGTGCCCGACCAGGACGGGTCGTTCCACAGCGGGAAGCCGCCGGGGTTCGGGGCGATCACCGGCAGGGCGCCGTCGGCCCGCTGGGAGTCCCGGAACGTCCGCAGCCACTGGCGGTACAGGCCCTCGACATCGAAGTTGAGTGCCGCCGAGTCCAGGTAGAGGTAGGCATCGGCGGTCCAGCCCTGCCGGTCCCGCCAGGGGGTGTCACTGGGAATGCCCCACATGTTGTCCAGCAGCGACGCACGCTGAATGGCATTGATGCTGTTCAGCACCGGGTTGGCGCAGTCGAAGCGCCCGGTCGACTCCACCGCGGTGTGCGCGACGCGGGCCTCGATCCCGAACGAGGTCAGCGGTGCCGAGGTGGAGACCTCGACATAGCGGAAACCGTGCCGGGTGAAGCTGGGTTCCCACGTCTGAACCCCCTTGCCGCCCAGGGTGTAGGAATCCAGGTGACTGACGTCGGCGGGACCGAGCATGCCCGACTGGAACACGGTGCCGTCGTCGTTGAGCTGCTCCCCGTAGATGAGGGTCACCGTCGTTCCGGCCGTGCCGCTGACCTTGATGCGGGCCCAGCCGGCCGTGGTCCGGCCGAAGTCGTAGACCTGGGTGCCGGTCTTCAGCTTCGTGGAGCCGACGGGGCCGAAGGTGTCGGTGACCTTGACGGGCGGCATGCCGGCGGGCACCACCTGCTTGGTGGGCGCCGGCTGCACATGCGCGTCCTCCCAGCCGGAGTCGTCGTAGGTGGTGCTTGTCCAGCCGGGTCTGGCCCGGCGGGCGTCGTAGTGTTCACCGAAGTACAGCGCGTCCAGGGTGGGCCCGTCGGTGATCTTCCACTTGTCGTCGCTGACGACCCGGCGTCTGGTGCCGTCGCTGAAGACGATGTCAAGCTGCGCCAGAAGTCGGGGCTCTTGCGTCCACGGCGCCTTGTGCAGGCCGAATATCGTGGCCGGAGTGGTCGCCGGGGTGCTGAGGTAGCCGCGCCCCAGGGTGACGGCAAGGGCGTTGTCCCCGCCGCGCAGCGCCTTCGTGACGTCGAACGTGCGCGAGTACGCGGTCTGGTCGTACGCCGACGGCGGCGGGTCCAGGACCTGGTCACCGACGCGGTGGCCGTTGATCCACGCCTCGTAGTAGCCCAGTCCGACGATGCTGAACTCGGCCCGTGCGACGTGCTTGCCCAGCTCGAACCTCCGGCGCAGCAGCGGCGCGGGGTTCTGCTTGCCCAGCTCGGGCGCCACCGGCGGGGTGTCCCGCCCGATCCACTGCGCCGTCCAGCCGTCCCCGGTGCCGGCGGCCGTGGCCGACGGGGCACCGGAGAGCGCGGCGCTGCGTGCCGGGTTCATCATGCCGAGCACCACGGCAGCGGCAGCGGTACCCACCACCTGGCGACGCGTGGCCGACCTGTTGAGAGGCATGCCGTTCCCTCCTTGTCAGTGAACCTGTCAGGCAGGTCTGCGGGCGGCACACATGCAGGAGGCTGCCGCAGCACTCGCCGATTTGGAACGTTTCGGCGCACGCTAGTGAGAGGGTGCGATTCGAGTCAATGGGGTTACTTAAACGTTTCGGACTGCTTTAGTGTCACCACGTGGACACTGACGACTAGCTCGTCCGCCGACTCTGACATCGATCACGGGCCCGCAAGGACGCAGATAATGAATCGATTCACTCAGCTGGACCGGCCGCCTGGGATCCCCGCGACTCATCCCGTGCCGCCACCCTCAGCTCAGGAGGAGCCGGACCGGACGAGAAATGCACGGGGACGGTCGAAATCGGCATGTCTCCGGCGACCGCTGCCACGTCGAGCATCCGGCCGCGCTCAGCGCGTGTCGCCGCGTCCGCCCACAACGACGATGAAGGTGGCGGTGTCGAGAGCATCCCAGTCGGAGCGCGTCTCCCCGAAGGAACACCGCGACATCGAGTTGTGGCCCATGTCCTGCACTACTCCAGCATCGGCCCAGTCAGGACACGACGGGGCGCGTGACCGTGACGGGGGCGGTCATCAGGCGGAAGCCGACGCCGCGTACGGCCTGGATGGTCAGGGCGTCGCCGAACTTGTGCCGCAGGACGGAGATGTGGGTGTCGAGGGTCTTGGTCGGGCCGAACCAGTTGGCGTCCCAGACGGCGGCCATGATGGTCTCGCGCGTCACGAGCACTTCCGGCCGCTCCGCGAGAAAGGTGAGCATGGCGAACTCCCTTGGCGACAGGGCGACTTCGGCACCGTCCAGGAAGACTCGGTGAGCCTGACGGTCGATGACCACACGGCCGTGTCGGTCGCCTGTCCGTCCGGGCGCGGGCAGGGCGATCACCACGCCGGGGCGGCCGGGTTCGAAGGGTTCCGGCGCGGGCGGCGGGGCGCTCACGCGGCGGCGTTGCACCGCGCGCATCCGGGCTATCAACTCCCTTACCAGGAAGGGCTTGACGAGGTAGTCGTCGGCACCGAGTTCGAGGCCGACGACCTTGTCGGTCTCGCTGTCCCGGGCGCTGATCACGATGAGGGAGACGTCGTCGCCCGCGGCGCGCAGTTGTCTGCAGACGTCGAGGCCGTCGATGTCCGGCAGGCCCAGGTCGAGCAGGATCATGTCCCAGGTGGTTCCGGCGTGCAGGGCGTCCCGTCCGGTGGCGGCCCGGTGGACGGTGTGGCCGTAGCGCTTCAGGCCGCGTTCCAGCGGGTCGGCGATGGCGGGGTCGTCCTCGACGAGAAGTACGTGCATGTCGGTTCCTCACGATGCGTCATTCGGTGGGGGGTTGAGCGGGAGGGCCGGTCGGCAGAGGTGGCTCGGGGAGGCCGTACGAGTCCGGACTCGTAGGCGAAGATCACGGCCTGGACGCGGGCGCGGGCTCCGATCTTGGTGAGGATGTTGCTCACATGGGACTTGACGGTGGTCGGCGCGATGCACAGCTGTGCGGCGATCTCGCTGTTGGAGTGTCCGGCGGCGACGGCGGTCAGGACGTCGCGTTCGCGTTCGGTGAGGTCTCCCAGTCGTCCTTTCGGCTCCAGGGCCTCGGGGCGCGGGCCGTGGCGGACGGCGTGGATGAGGGCGCGGGCCAGGCCCGGGGGGACGACGGCGTCCCCGGCGGCCACGGTGGAGAGGGCCGAGATCACTTCGTCCGGGGCGACCGTGGCGGGCAGGTACCCGTCGGCTCCGGCACGCAGGACGTCGTAGGCGTGCTGCTCACGGCGCGCCGAGCTCAGGACGAGGACGCGGGGCGGCCCTGAGTCGATGGGGCGGGTCAGTCTGAGGCGGCGGACGGTCGTGATGACGTCGGCGGCGGGTAGTCCGCTGCTCAGCAGGACCACCTGGGGGCGCAGTACGTCGTGCAGACGGGCCGTCTCGGCGCCGCTGTCCGCCTCGCCGACCATGGTCAGGCCGGGATGTGGGGTGAGGAGGGTGCGCAGGCTGAGGCGGTGCAGGGCGTGGGGGTCGGCGATGAGGACGGTGATCATGCCGGACGTCTCCAGTGGGGGGCGCGGGCGTCCACGGGGTGATGAGGGGGGTGTCGGTCCGGTCGGGCCCCGGGCACGGGCGGGCGCCACCACGTGCCCGGGGGTCTCGGCGCAGGGATCAGACGCGGACGGGTTGACGGTGTTCGTCGCTCTCCGGTCCCGAACCCGGGTCGGATGCGGGGGACGTGGCGAGCTTCGTGCCCTCGACGTCCACGTTCGGCAGGAGCTTGTCGAGCCAGGCGGGCAGCCACCAGGCGGACTTGCCGAGCAGGGCGAGGACGGCGGGGACGATGGCCATGCGGACGACGAACGCGTCGAAGAGGACGGCGACGGCAAGACCGAAGCCGATGGTCTTGATCATGGCTCCGCTGGCGCCGATGAAGCCGGAGAAGACGGCGATCATGATGACTGCGGCGGCGGTGACCACGCGTCCTCCGTCCCGGAAGCCGGTGAGGATGGCCTGTCCGGGGCCTTCGCCGTGGACGTACGCCTCGCGCATGCGGGTGACCAGGAAGACCTCGTAGTCCATGGCGAGTCCGAAGACGATGCCGACCATGAAGATCGGCATCAGGCTCATGATGGGCCCGGTCTCCTCCAGGCCGATCGCGCTCGCGAGCCAGCCCCACTGGAAGACCGCGACGACCGCGCCGAGGGCGGCGAGCACCGAGAGCAGGAAGCCCAGGGCGGCCTTGAGCGGAACCAGGACGGAGCGGAAGACGGCCATCAGGAGCAGGAAGGCGAGTCCGACGACGAGGGCCAGGTAGGGGATGAGGGAGTCGTTGACCTTCTGGGAGAAGTCGACGTTCACCGCGGTCTGCCCGGTGACCAGTAGCTTCGCGTCGGTGTCCTTCTCGATGGCGGTGCCGGCGTCACGGATGTGCTCGACCAGCTTCTCGGTGGCCTCGGAGGCGGGCTTGGACGACGGGATGGTGGTGATGATCGCGGTGTTCCCGGCCTGGTTGAAGCGGGCCGGCGCCACGGCGGCCACGTCGTCGAGCTTGCCGATCCTGGAGACCACCTCTCCTGCGGCCGTCTTCGGGTCGTCGCTGTGGGCGGCGTCGACCACGACGACGAGGGGGCCGTTGAAGCCGACGCCGAAGCCCTCGGAGAGGAGGTCGTAGGCGCGGCGCTGGGTGGTGTCGGTGGGCTGGGCGCCGTCGTCGGGCAGGCCCAGGGTCATGGAGGCCGACGGGATGGCGATCACACCGAGGCCGACCACACTCGCCAGCAGGACGGCGACGGGGCGGCGCAGCACGAACTGCGCCCAGCGCACACCCATCGGGGACTTGGCCGTTCCCGTGGCCTCCGCGTCGTCTGAGCCACCCCTGGCCTTGCCGGTCTTCTTACCGGCCTTGCGCTGGGACAGCACCCTGTCTCCGGCGAAGCCGAGCATGGCGGGGACCAGGGTGACGGCGATGACCACCGCGATGGTGACCGCTCCGGCGGCGGCCAGGCCCATCTTGGTCAGCATCGGGATGTTGACCACAGCGAGCCCGGCCAGCGCGATGACCACGGTCAGGCCCGCGAAGACCACCGCGGAGCCCGCGGTGCCCGCGGCGCGGGCGGCCGCCTCCTGCTTCGGATGGCCCTCGGCGAGTTCAGACCGGTAGCGGGAGACGATGAACAACGCGTAGTCGATACCGACCGCGAGCCCCAGCATCAGGGCCAACACCCCTGCGTTGTCGCCCAGTTCGAGAGGCGAGTTCAGTGTGGCGAGGGTGAGGAAGCCGATGCCGACGCCGATCAGCGCGGTGAGCAGGGACAGCCCGGCGGCCACCAGGGAGCCGAAGGTGATCACCAGGACGACCGTCGCCACGATCACACCGATGACCTCGGCGGCCGCCCCGTGGGACGCCACCTTGACGGCGTTTCCACCGGCCTCCACGGTCAGCCCGGACGCGCGGGCCTGCTCGACGGTCTTGTCGAGCGCGTCGTGGGAGTCGGAGTCCACCTCGGCCGCGGTCACCTTGTAGGTGACGGAGATGTAGGCCGTCGAGCCGTCCTTGCTGACGGCCCCGGCGGTGTAGGGATCGACCACGGAGGCGACCTGGTCGGAGCCGCTCGTGATCTCCTTGGTCACCTTCTGCACCTCGGCCTTGTTGGCCGACGTGGTCATGGTCTGCCCCTCGGGGGCCTTGAAGACGATCCGCGCGGTGGCGCCGTCCGAACTGGAGCCCGGGAACCGCTCGTCGAGCAGGTCGAACGCCTTCTGGGACTCCGCCCCGGGCAGCGTGAAGGGCAGCGCCTTCGTGGCCGGCGCGCTCAGGGCGGCGATGAGCGCCGCGCCCAGCAGGGCGAGCCAGGCGAAGAGGACGAGATGGCGTCGCCGGAAACTGGAACGCCCGATTCTGTACAGGAATGTGGCCATGGTGAAGCTCTCTCGGTCAGTCGTTGGGAACGCCCGTCAGGACATGAGGGCGTGCGGGGGTGGCCCGACGACGTGAGCGGTGCGCGTCAGGTGGGGGGTGTGTTCAGCCGTGCAGGGACACGGCGGGAAGGGGGGCGCGCTACTTGAGCACGGGGCCGTCATTGGCCGGGCAGGGCGCCGGAAGCCGACAGTGCGGGGAGGCCAAAGGCGGGAAAAGTGCGTGGTGCTCGCTGAGTTGCACGCGCCGACGGTGGGGAAGGCCGGTGCGTGAGGACCCGGTGGGGCAGGTCAGATGCCGAGGGCGGGGAAGACCAGTGCTTCCATGAACCGCCTCGCATCAGCGCGGGACAGAGTCGCTTCGCTGATCAGCGGACGGGCGATGGAGACGCTGGCCAGCATCGACGGGACGAGATCCAGCGCCGGGTTGTCCGGAGCGACTTCACCTCGCTGGACACCGCGTTGAAGGATGGCGCGGATGTCGTCGAGGATGGGGGCGAGCATCACCTCTCTCAGGGTGTGACGGAGTTCGGGGTTGTCATAGATCGCGTGCCCCACGCCCAGTTGCACAGCGGCACTCTGCGCGTGCTCCCCGTTCTGGGACTGGTCGGCCAGTGCGTACAGGTCGCCGCGCAGCGAGCCGGTGTCGATCGAGTCGATCTGCCTCGGCCTGCGGTACTTCATCGCGGCGGCGACCAGCTGCGGCTTCCCTCCCCAGTCACGGTAGAGCGTGGCCTTGCTGAACCGTGCCCGGGTGGCCACGGCCTCCATCGAGAGCGCCTCGTATCCGAACTCACGCAGAAGGTCGAGCACAGCGTCGTAGAGCTGCGCCGCACGCAAGGGGGTGAAGCGGCTACGACGAGCCGTCGACTGCTCGGCCATGACCTCGCTCCCTTCCGACGCGAAACGGTGCCGTTCTCTTTGGGTGGCATCAGCCTAGCCAGACCTCAGAGAAAACGGCACCGTTTCCCATGTGGCCTGGGTCACATTCCGCAGGCCTCGACGCATGCCGCGAACCTGCTGTTTCCGCGTGGAGAACGTGCGTCCTCGTTCCGGCTTGGCAGGAGCAGTCGGCGTCACTCGACCTGCACCAACGACCAGCCCCGCTGCTGGTTGCCCGCACAACAGCTTCCGCGGGACCACTGCTCCCAGGTCCATGGGCGGCAGGCAGGCCGCCCGTTCGACGCGTTCAGCCGGGAAGGCAACCCGCCTGGTCTGCGCCGGGCAAACTCTCCCCGAGAGCCACCAGGCCCGGAGTAGCGGGCTCCGGGACAGCGCTCGTGCAGATTCCGGTCTCCGCATCGCACCAGCCGCCGGCCAGCCCGGTGTCGATGAGCTGCAGCGCCTGCGGGGCGGACGGTGTGTCATTCATTGACGAGCTCCCATGCCTGGTCGATGGCGTCGGTGTACTGGCGGATGCCGGCCGTGCCGGGTATGCCCAGCCGGTTGCCGAGGACGGTGAAGGGGACACCACGGGCGCCCAGGGCCACCGCGGCGGCATGATCGGCCCGTACGGCGGCGGCGTAGCGGTGGGTCGCGAGGACGTCGCGGATCTCGTCGCCGGGGATACCCAGTCCCTCGCCCAGGCGGATCAGCGTCTCGTGCTCGAAGGTGTCGGCGTTGCCGCTGCCGAACAGTTCAGCGTGCATCGCCGCCATGTACTGCCAGCCCACGCCGTGTTCGTTGCCGAGGTGGACCAGGCGCAGCATGTCGAGGGTGTTGCGCACGGGTCGGTCGAGGACGTAGGGCAGGCCGTCGGCAGCGGCCTGCCCCGCCACCTCACTCTCCATCGCCCGCGCCTGGTCGGGCGTCACCCCGAACCTCTTGACCCGGTACTCCGGGATCCACGAGACCTCGGTGGGGACGTTCGGGTCGAGCTGCCAGGTGTGAATTTTGAGGTCGATGTCGGCCGCGTGCGGGGACTGCGCGACCGCGGTGCTCAGACGATGCTCGCCGACGTAGCACCAGGGGCAGAGCACGTCTGCCCACACGTCGATCGTCAGTCGGGGGGATGTCATGTCAGTGCGCTGCCTTCCGTGAATTGAACGAGGTGTCAACCGCTGTGGAGGGCCCCGGGGATGTCCCGCGATCAGGGGCATCCCCGGGGCCGGGGGTCAGGCCGTCGCCAGGACGGCGACGGCGTGCTGGGTGTCGAGGTACTCCCGGATGCGGAAGATCTTGTTGTCCCGCACCTGGAGGACGAAGACCAGCCGCTGGTCGTAGACCTTCCCGGCGGCGGAGACGCCGCGGCTCTCGACCTCCGCCACGACCCGGTCGTCCTGTGCCGTGGTGGACGTGACCTTGATGTCCAGCCCGTTCGGCATGATCTGTCCGACCCGGCCCAGCATCTCGATGACCTCGGCCTTGCTGTGGTTGCCGGCGGAGGGATACTGGTCGGGTTTGCCCGACACCCACCACACCACCTGCTCGTCCAGCAGGGCGAATGCCGCTTCCGCGTCGCCCGCGGCGAACCTTTCGAAATACCGCAGCACCAGAGTGGTGTTGTCGGCCTCTCTCATGACTCGTCCTCCTTGCTCGCTGTCCGAATCCGAAGGGCCGCAGCTCCTACTTGAGGGCGATGGGGGTGATGGGCGAGCCGACCGAGCCGGTGATCTTGAGGCCGGGGGCGCACAGGAGGAACTCCCAGACGCCGTCCTGGGCGCAGTCGGCGGCCAGGGCCTCGAAGTCCCACATCTCGCCGAGGGTCAGGCCCATGTCGCGGATCGCGACCTGGTGGAAGGGGGCGTAGGTGCCCTCGATCGGGGACGGGTAGACCTCGACGGCCCAGTTGTCCACCGCCACGGCGGCGACCTCGCGGTCGTACAGCCAGCGCAGGGTATCGAGGCCCAGGCCGGCCTCGTTCTCGCCCATGTAGTGGTCACGGTCGCCCTCGGCGAACCACCGGTGCCACCCGGTGCGCACGCAGAGGATGTCACCGGACTCCACACGCACGCCCTGGCGTTCCTCGGCCGCCGTCAGGTCGGCCGCGGTGACCTCGTAGGAGTCCGCCAGGCGGTCGACGCCCTTGAGCGCGGCGATGTCCAGGAGCACCCCGCGCGAGATGGGACGTCCGGCCACCGCGGCGAAGGAGTCCCGAGAGGCGCCGGTGAAGTTGTTGACCGCGGCGGCCGGGACGTTGTTGTAGAAGTGGCCGCCGTATCCCATGTGGGCGAGGCCGTCCCACTGGGTGGCCGCCTGGAGGCTCATGACCACCAGGTCGTCGGTGCCGAACATGCCGTCGGGGGCGCCGGCGCTGTCCGAGGGCACCAGCGTCATCATGTGCTGGGGGTTGTTGCGGAAGGTGTTCGGGCCGGCCGGGCCCTCCTTGCCGAAGGACATGCCCAGGTCGAAGGTCTTTCCTGTCCTGACCAGTTGGGCCGAGGCGACCCGCTTGGCGGGGGTGATGAAGTTCAGGGTGCCGATCTCGTCGTCGTCACCCCAGCGACCCCAGTTGCTCAGCTCCTTGCCGAGGGCGTGGTGCGGCCAGATCGTGGTGTCGTTCATGGGTTTCTCCTCAAGAAGGTGTTGATGCCGGTTCGTGGGTGGTGGTCAGATCTGGGTGTGGCCGCCGTCGACGACGAGGTCGGAGCCGGTGGTGTACCGGTTGTCGTCGGAGGCGAGGAACAGCACGGCTGCCGCGATCTCCTCGGGCCGGCCCAGACGGCGCAGGGGGACCATGGCCGCCAGGGCGGCCCGTAGGGCGTCCGGGTCGTCCTGCGTGTCGATGATCGGGGTGTCGATGGGCCCTGGGCTGACCGTGTTCACCCGGATCCCGCGCCCTTTCAGCTCGCTCGCCCAGGTGCGGGCGAAGGAGCGGATGGCGGCCTTGGTGGCGCTGTAGACCGTGCGCTCCGCCGCGCCGTTCATGTGCCCGGCGGACGCCATCAGAACGACGGAGCCGTTGTCGTTGAGCAGCGGCAGCGCCTTCTGCACGGTGAAGAACGTGCCCCGGGCGTTCACGGAGAAGAGCCGGTCGAAGTGCTCCGGCGTGGCCTGGGCCAGGGTGGCCTGCTCTCCGCGGCCGGCGTTGGCGACGACGATGTCGACGCCTCCCCGCTCGCGCTCGACCTGCCGCCAGAGCCGGTCGAGATCCTCCAGGCGGGATATGTCGACCTGCACGGCTGTGACCTCACCCGCGATCCCGTCCCGAGCCGCGGCCAGTTCCTCCGCGTCGAGGCCGGTGATGTACACGTGGGCGTCCTCGGCGACGAAGGTCCGGGCAGTCGCCAGCCCGATACCGCTGCTTCCGCCGGTGATGACCGCGGTCTTGCCCGTCAGCTTGCCCATGAGAGCCACCCGCCTTTCCGTGTAGCGATCACTAAAGCGGTGAACGGCTACACTGTAACGACCACTAAAGGAATCGTGCAACCGGCACCCCGGCGGAACCGGGCAAGAGAGGGAGGGACCATGCCCAGAGGCGGAAAGCGCGCCTTCGACGAGGAGGCCGCACTGGACGTGGCCTTGGAGCTGTTCTGGCGCCAGGGTTATGAGGCCACCTCGATCGCCGACCTGACAGCGGCGATGGACATCCGGCCTCCCAGCCTCTACGCGGCCTTCGGCAACAAGCGGGAACTCTTCGAGAAGGTCCTGCACCGTTACGCCGAGGCCCGCTCGCCCCTGTCCCGCGAGGCGCTGGCGCAGCCCACCGCGCGCGAGGTGGCGCTACGGCTGCTGACGGGCCTGGTCGAGGCGTACACCACACCGGGCAAGCCCCGCGGCTGTCTGACCGTGCAGGCGGGTCTCGCCTCCGGCGAGGACGGCCGCGCGATCGTGGAGGTGCTCAAGGTCGCGCGCGACGACTACCGGCGGGCTGTCCAGGACCGATTCGAGAAGGCCGTGGCGGACGGGGACCTGCCCGCCGGCACCGACTGCAGGACCTTGGCCCGCTTCCTCATGGCCACCGCCGAGGGCCTCGCCGTCAACGCCGCCTCCGACGCGCCCCGCGAGGAACTGATGGCTGCCGCCATCCTCGCCGTCCAGGTGATACCCGCCGGCTGACAGACGACCGGCCGGAGTCCGCGCCCGGTCTCGGCAGCGACCACTGTGTGCCCGGCCGGCGCACGGCCCATCATCACGCGAGGAGGCAGAACTCGGCCACGATTGCGGCTCCACCATGAGGTGTTCCGGTCGGCCGCCGACTCGGGTCCCGCCCCGGAGCGACCGGCGGAGGAGTTCGAACGCCGGTCAGGATGTCCGGTCGGACCGCGGCCCGATCAGGTGGAGGCCCCGACGGCGGGCCCCCGCATGAGCGGGGTCATCCCGCGACGACGGCCATCCGGTCGCTGATCTGCTGCGCGGTGGCGAGGACCTTCTGGGCGATCTCCGTCTCGGCCTCCGGGTACACGCGGGAGGCGAGGGCGGCGACGCTGACGGCCGCGACCACGTTCTTGTTCTCGTCCCGGATCGGGGCGGCGACGCCGACCACATCGGGGTCGAGTTCGCCGCGGGTGACGGAGTAGCCGAGGCGGCGGATGCGGCCGAGGCGTTCCATCAGCGCGTCGACATCGGTGAGGGTGGCCGGGGTGAACCGCCGCAGTTCGGCGTTCTGAAGCAGGCGGCGGGCCTCGTCCTCCGGGCTCCAGGCCAGCAGCACGAGGGCGGAGGCGCCGGCGTTGATGGGCAGGGCACTGCCGCGCTCGTAGGAGATGCGGACCGCGCGGGTGCTCTCCGCGCGGTCCACGCACACGACGAGGTCGCCGGTGCGGCGGGTGAGCAGGACCGTCTCGTGCGTCTCGACGGCGAGGTCCTCCATCGACTGCATGGCGACTTCGGAGAGGCCGTAGCTGCGGCGGGCCAGCCGGGCGATCTCCAGCACCCGCAGGCCGAGCCGGAACCCGCCGCCGGGGGCCTCTTCGAGGAAACGTCCGGCGACGAGGCTCTGGAGGTAGCGGTAGGCGGTGGAGCGTGCCACGCCGAGCCGCTCGGCCACGGCCGTCCCGGAGACGACGAGATGGACGTCGTCGAACATGGTCAGGATGTCGAGTGCCCGGTCGGCCGTGGAGTTGCGGTCGCGGTAGCTGGGGGACGTGTTTCCTGACATGCGAGACACTGTAGCGGGTGGGCGCGGCGTGGTGGAGGCCGCGCCCGGCCGTCCGCCCTTCCGGTCTACAGCCGGTCCTTGACGACGGTGTTGCGCAGTTCCCCGATGCCCTCCACTGCGGTGACGAGTTCCTGGCCGGGGCGCAGGAAGACCTTCGGGTCGCGGCCGGCGCCCACGCCGCCCGGGGTTCCGGTGAGGATCAGGTCGCCGGGCAGCAGCGTGATGATGGTGCTGATGTAGGCGATGGTGTCGGCCACGTCGAAGAGCAGGTCGGCGGTGTTGGACTTCTGCATGGTGTGGCCGTCGACGCTGCAGGAGATGTCCAGTCCCGAGGCTCCGGGCGGGAGTTCGTCGGGGGTGACCAGGGCGGGTCCGATCGGTGTGGTGGCCTCGAAGGTCTTGCCGGAGAGGAACTCGCGGGTGCGGTGCTGCCAGTCCCGTACGGTGACGTCGTTGGCGACCGTGTAGCCGGCGACGTGCTCCAGGGCCTTCTCACGCGGTACGTGGCGGCCACGCCGTCCGACGACGACTCCCAACTCGGCCTCCCAGTCGAGGTCGTCGCTGACCGGCGGCATGTGGATCTCGTCGTGAGCACCGATGAGGGAGCCGTCGTACTTGGCGAAGAGGGTGGGGTGGGCGGGGGTCGGGCGGCCCATCTCCCGGATGTGGGTGGCGTAGTTGAGGCCCAGGCAGACGATCTTGTTCGGGTGGGGGACGAGCGGGGCCAGTGAGGTCCCGGCCAGCGGCAGGCGCTCGCCGTCCGTGGTGGCCGCCCGTTCCTGCCAGTCGTCACCGGTGGCCAGCAGCGCGCCGATGTCGGAGTGGGGCAGCAGGACGAGTTCGTCGCCTTCCTGCCGTGCGGCGGCGGTGTGACGGCCGTCGGCGAGGCGGACGGTGCTGAGTCTCATCGGGGCACTCCCTGGGAGTCGTGCTGGATCTCGGGTTCGGGGTCAAGGTCGGCGTCTTCCGCTTCGGGGCGGGCGGCGAAGGACCGCAGCCACGCTCCGACGTGCGCGGTCCGCGCGGAGGTGAAGACAGCTGCCACCAGACGGTCGGGACGTACGAGGACGAAGGAGCCGGTCAGCCCGGCGAAGAGGGCGTCGAGCCGGCCGTCGGCATCGGCGATCCCCACGCGTCCGGCTCGGTCACGCGGCGCACGGTCGTCGAGGTGGACGTCCACGGCGGTGGCGTCGGGAAGGCCGGCCCGCGCAACGGCCGTCCAGTCGTCATCTTTCACGTCGATCCCGAGCAGGCTCCAGCCCTGTCCGAGCACGTCGTCGAGCCGGCTGAGGTGGTGGCTGGAGCCGCGCAGCACCCGCGGCTGGGGCAGCATCGTGCCGACCAGTGCACAGCCGGGGCCGTCCGCGTGGAGCACGGCCCCCGCGCGGACGCGGGCGTCGGGGCGGTAGCGCATCTCGGTCAGATAGCGGCGTCCCGGCGGGGTGAGCATGGCCGTGCGCACCAGCAGGTCGCGCAGGAGGGCACGGGGGCGGCTGGTGGTCATGACGACGCGGCCGAGGCGTACGGAGAGGTCGATCACGGCCCGGGCGTGCGGGCGGCGCTCGGTGTCGTACGTGTCGAGCAAGGCGTCGCCGGCCCGGCCCGCCAGGACGTCGGCGATCTTCCAGCACAGGTTGGCCGCGTCCCGCAGACCGGAGTTGAGGCCCTGGCCGGCGAACGGCGGCATCATGTGCGCGGCGTCGCCGAGCAGGAAGCAGCGGCCCTCGCGCAGCCGGTCGGCGAGCAGCGCGTGGAAGCTGTACGCGACCGCGCGCTCGATCTGCGCGGGTTCGATCTCCCGGTAGGGGCCCAGGAGTTCACGCACGAGGGCGAGCGGCGGAGGCGAGCCCGCCGCACACTCTCCGGGCTTCAGCCGGAACTCGTAACGGCAGCGGCCGTCCCGGCCGGCGACGATGACCACGGGCCGGTCGGGGTCTCCGTGGTGCATACCGAATCGCTGGTCGTGCGTGTCCTCAAGGGTGTCGACCACCAGCCACACATCCGGGAAGCTGCGTCCGCGCATGGGGACGGACAGCAGGTCGCGTACGGTACTGCGGCCGCCGTCGCAGCCGAGGAGGTACACGGCCTCCAGTTCCTCCACCGGCCCGTCCTCCCCGCCCGTACGGAGCGAGGCGCGCACCCGGCCGGGCTCCTGGGTGAGATCTGTCAACCGGGTTCCGAAGCGGACGTCAACGCTCGGGAGCCGGTCCAACTGCTCCCGCAGCACTCGCTCCAGGTCGGGCTGGGCGAAGGGGTTCTTGAAGGGGTGTCCGAGGCGCTGGTCGCCGGTGCCGCGGGCGTGCAGGAGGGGCCGTCCGCCGACGCCGAAGTACCTCGTCCCGGTACCCGGGACGATGATCGGGTAGACCGCCTCGTCTAGGCCGTCGGCCGACTGCAGGGTGCGCAGCGACTCGTCGTCCAGGCTGATCGCTTTGGCGCCGTTGCTGGTGGTGGCGTTGCGTTCCACCAGCACGACCCGTATCCCCCGGGAGCCCAGCAGATGGGCGGCCGTCAGTCCGGTCGGACCGGCACCGACCACCAGGACCGGCGGCGTCGGGGATGCCGTGGGCACGGCGGTCACTGGACCGGCTGGTAGGCGGGACCGCCCTCGGTCAGCAGCCGCTCGACCTCGGCGAAGATCTCCTCCGGGGACAGGTCGAGGTCGAGGGACTTGCGGAAGGGCTGGCGTACGTCGCGCTCCAGCCGCAGATAGACCTCGTTGCGGTTGCCCTCGGGGTCGAAGAAGTAGATCCCGATGGCGTTGCCGTGGGTCACTTCCTGCTGGACCTCGATGCCCTCGGCACGGAACCTGTGGTGGAAGTCGATGACCGTGTCCAGCGAGTCCACCCGCCATGACACCTGGTGGGTGAGCTTGGCACCGGGAGGCGCGGTGCGGCCCCGCTGGAGGACGAACTCGTGGTGCTCCTCCTCGGGGCGCGCGGAGAAGAAGAAGATGCCGCGCTCCTCGTCCTCGTCGGTGACCGTCAGGCCCAGGACCCGCTCGTAGAAGGCGCGCATCGTCTCCAGGTCGTCGACCCAGAAGCCGGTGTGCCCCAGTCCGGTGATCGCCATAAGCGTGTCTCCTTTAGCAGGACTCTAATTTCGTTTTATGGGACACTAGGGCGGCGAGCGACCTTAGGTCAACTGGGTGAAATCACAGCCGCACACCTCTTGACGTCACGCACCCCTCCGATGCAGCGTCCTGTATCACGCTATAGAGGTCCGAATATGCGGGACGTCAGACTCAGGGAACGGGACACCATGACGCTTTTGGACAGCAGCACCTGGGAAGGCCGCGTCTTCTCCGGATCGGGTGAGTGGATCAGCGGCTCGGGCGAGGTCTACGACGCCGTCGAGCCGGCGACAGGCAAGGCGCTGGGCCGTGTCGGCTCCGCCACCGCCGCCGACGTGGACCGGGCGGTGGAGCGGGCGGTGCGGGCCCAGCGGGAGTGGGCGGTACGGCCGTACTCCGACCGGGCCGCCGTACTGCGCCGCGCCGCGCGCCTCTTCGAGGAGCACCAGCAGGAGATCGAGACGTGGCTGATGCGGGAGTCCGGCGCGATCCGGCCCTTCGCCGCCCTCCAGGTCACCAGTGGTGGGGCGGAGGAGTGCCACGAGGCCGCCGCCCTCGCCGGGGCACCCTACGGCGAGCTGCTGCGTTCCGGACAGGAACGGCTGTCCTTCGCCCGCCGGGTCCCGGTCGGGGTCGTCGGTGTCATCGCGCCGTTCAACGTGCCGGTCATCCTGGCCATGCGGGCCGTCGCCCCGGCACTCGCCCTCGGCAACGCGGTCGTCCTCAAGCCGGACCCGCGCACCGCGATCAGCGGCGGTGTCGTCTTCGCCCGGATCTTCGAGGAGGCGGGCCTGCCGCCCGGTCTGCTGCACGTCCTGCCCGGCGGCGCGGACGTCGGAGCGGCCGTCGTCGAGCACCCGCGGATCCCCGTCATCGCGTTCACCGGCTCCACCCGGGCCGGCCGCGCCATCGGTGTCGCCGCAGCCCAGCATCTCAAGCGCGTACACCTGGAACTGGGCGGTAACTCCGCGCTCGTCATCATGGACGACGTCGACCTGGACAAGGCCGCCTCGGTGGGCGCCTGGGGGTCCTTCGTCCACGCCGGCCAGATCTGCATGGCCAGCAGCCGCCACCTCGTCCACGCCTCGGTCGCCGACGAGTACACCGCCCTGCTCGCCCAGCACGCCGACGCGCTCCCGGTCGGCGACCCGACCACCGAGCAGGTCGCCCTGGGACCGGTCATCGACGCCGGCCAGCGCGACACCATTCACCGCATCGTCACCGAGTCCGTCGGGGCCGGGGCCCGGCTGGCCGCGGGCGGTACCTACGAGGAGCTCTTCTACCGGCCGACCGTCCTGACCGACGTACCGCTCACCGCGCCCGCCTACGCCCAGGAGATCTTCGGGCCCGTGGCACCCGTCGTCACCTTCCAGGATCTCGACGAGGCCGCCGACCTGGCCGCCGGGACCGAGTACGGACTGTCCCTGGGCATCCTCACCCGGGACGTCATGAAGGGCCTGGCCCTCGCGGAGCGGATACCCAGCGGTCTGGTCCACATCAACGACCAGACGGTCAACGACGAGACGCTCATCCCCTTCGGCGGGGTCGGCGCCTCCGGCACCGGGGCCCGCCACGGCGGCGCGGCCGCCAACCTGGAGGCGTTCACCGAACAGCAGTGGGTCACCGTACGCGGCGAACTCCCGCACTACCCCTTCTGACCGCCCCGCCCCACAGAGCCGCACGGAGAGTCCCATGCCCCTGGACCCCATGACCGTCGTCCCCCGTCCGACCGCCCCGCCGCCTACCGGGGCCGACTGGTCGACCGGCAACAAGTTCCTGCGCGGCCCCTTCGCGCCTTGGACGGAGGAGAGCGAGGCGTACGGCCTGGAGGTGGACGGCGAGATACCGGCCGACCTCGCGGGCGCGCTGTTCCGCGTCTCCTCCAACCCCCGCTTCCAGCCCCGCAACACCGACCGCTACCACTGGTGGGAGGGCGACGGCATGGTGTGCGGGATCTACCTGCGCGAGGGCAGGGCCGCCTACCGCACCCGCTGGGTCGAGACCGACTCGATGAGAGTCGAGGTGGAGGCCGGGGAGGCCGTCTACAGCGGCTTCGTCAACGGCGGCACCCCGGGCCGGCTGCCCGAGGGCGCCCCGCGCGCCAAGAACGTGGCCAACATCAACGCCGGCCTCTTCGACGACCACCTGATCGTCTACTTCGACGGCGGCCTGCCCCACGCGCTGGATCCCGAGACGCTGCGCACCCTCGGCACGTACGACTTCCACGGCGGCGTCGACATCCTGTGCACCGGCCACTACAAGACCGACCCCGACACCGGCGACATGCTCTTCTTCGCCGCCACCGGACCGGTCATCACCTGGTACCGGGCCGACGTGAAGACCGCCGAGATCATCGACTCGCACTCCTTCGACATCGGAGTGCCGGTCCTCATGCACGACTTCGCGGTCAGCGACACGTACGCGGTCTTCTTCGTCACCCCCGCGCAGTTCCGCCTCGACCTGGTGGCGCGGAGCCTGCCCGGCGTGGTCTGGGACGAGGACTCCCTCGAACACGGGGTCCAGATCGTCCTGATGAACCGCCACACCCACGAGGTCACCTGGCACGAGATAGGCGGCCACTGGGCCAACACCCACTTCTACAACGCCTACGAGCAGGACGGCGAGCTGATCGTCGACGGGCACCGGATCAGCCGTCTCGGCAGCCCGGTCGACCGCCTGTCCGCGCCGCTGGGCTCCCACGAGTGGTTCCCGCCGGCCCTGCCCTGCCGCTGGCGCGTCGACCTGGCGACGGGACGGGCCACGGAGGAGATGACCAGCGGCGTCTTCGGCGAGTTCCCCAAGATCAACGACGCCTACACGGGCAGGCCCCACCGCTACGGCTACTTCGTCACCACACGCGGCCTGGCCGAGGACACCATGTCCGACGGCCTCGCCCGCCACGACCACCTCCTCGACCGCACCACCGTCGTCGAGGGACCGGAGGGCCTGACCAGCCCGAGCGAACCGGTCTTCGTCGCCCGCGAGAACGCCCGCGCCGAGGACGACGGCTACCTTCTCTCCCTGTGGTGGAACCGCGCCACCGACCTCAGCGAACTGCTGGTCCACGACGCGGCGGACCTGCGCCGCACCCCGCTGGCCCGGGTCAAGCTCCCCAGCCGGGTGCCGTTCGGCTTCCACGGCAGCTGGGCCGACCACGCCGTTCTCGACCGGGCCATCGCCGCCCACCACAGCGGCGGCTGACGGCCGTGCGAGACCTGGCGGGCAAGACCGCCTTCATCACCGGCGGGGACAGCGGCATCGGTCTCGGCGTGGCACAGGTGCTGTGCCACGCCGGAATGAACGTGGTCATCTGCGGCGTCGTCACGGAGACGCTGCAGAGCGCGCAACGCGAACTCGCGCGTATCGGCAAGGCCGAGGCCATCGAACTCGACGTACGGGACCGGGAGGCGTTCGCCGCCGTCGCCGACCGACTCGACGCGGACTACGGCGGCGTGGACGTGCTGGTCAACAACGCGGGCGTCGGCTTCCTCGCACCGGTGGCCGAGGCGAGCTTCGACCAGTGGGACTGGGTGCTCGACATCAACCTCACCGGCGTCTTCAACGGCATCCGGACCTTCCTGCCGCGCATGCTGGCCGCCGACCGCCCGGGGCACATCGTCTCGACCGCGTCGATCGGCGGCCTGCTCGGCACCCCGGGAGCGCTCTACGTGGCCGCGAAATTCGGTGTGGTGGGGCTGATGGAGGCGCTGGCGGCCGAACTACGCGACACCCAGGTCAGCGTGTCCGTCCTGACACCGGGAATCGTCCGCACCAACATCCACCAGGGCCCGCCGCCTCCTGGCGGGCCGAGGCCACATGCTCCGGGCGCCCTCGCCGAGGCCGACCTGCACCAAACGGCGATGCTTCCGAGGGAAGTCGGCGAGCGGGTCCTGCTGGCGATACAGGAGGAAACCCTCTACGTCCTGACCCACGCCGAGCACCGGGACCTGCTCGCCCGGCGGTTCGACGCGATCCTCGCGTCGGTCCCCACCACACCGGAGAACCCGCACCGCGCCGCGGTGGAGAGGTCGGTGCTCGCCAACCCGGTCTACGACGAGGTCCTCGCCGCAGCGGAGGCGCGGCGGTGACGGCGCACGGCATGGAGGGATCGGTCGTGCTCGTGACCGGCGCCGGCTCGGGCATCGGGCGCGCGGCGGCGGGACTGTTCGCCGAGCGCGGTGCGGCCGTCGTCGCCGCGGACCGCTCCGAGTCCGGCGCGGACACCGTCGCCGCCATCACGGCGGCGGGCGGCAGGGCCGTCTTCGTCCAGGCGGACGTGTCGGTCGAGAAGGAGGTCGAGAACATGGTCGCCGCAGCGGTCGACACCTACGGCACTCTGGACGCCGCGTTCAACAACGCGGGCATCGCGCCCCCTGTCGGCCCGATCGAGCGGCTCAGCAGCGAGAGCTGGGAGCTCTCGGAGTCGGTCAACCTGCGTGGCGTGTGGCTGTGCATGAAGCACGAACTGGCCGTCATGGTGCCCCAGGGCCACGGCACGATCGTGAACACGTCCTCGGTCGCCGGCCTCGTGGGCAATCCGGGTGGCGGGGCCGCGTACTCCGCGTTCAAGCACGGCGTCGTCGGGCTGACAAGATCCGCGGCCGCCGAGCACGGACGGCACGGTATCCGGGTCAACGCGATAGCCCCGGGCCTGACCCGCACCGAAATGCTGCGGCGCCTGGAGGAACACGAGCACCTCGACGCCGAGGGCGCCGCCGCGGCTACTCCGCTCGGCCGTGTGGCGCAGCCGCGGGAGGTCGCCGAGGCCGCGTACTGGCTCGCCTCTCCCCGCTCGAGTTTCGTCACCGGTCATGTCCTGGCCGTCGACGGCGGCGAGACCTGCGTCTGACGCACTCCGACATCGGGAAAGGAAACGTTCCATGCCTCTCGTGTCCGGCGGCGACCTCGTCGTCCGCCTCCTGCAACAGGCCGGTGTGGACCGGATGTTCGGCATCAACGGCGCGCACATCGACGCCGTCTACCAGGCCGCGCTCGACCACCGGCTGCCCATCGTGGACACGCGGCACGAGATGAACGCGGGCCACGCGGCCGAAGGGTACGCGAGGGTGCGCAACGCCCTCGGCGTCGCACTGCTCACCGCGGGCGGCGGGTTCACCAACGCCGTGACGTCGATGGCCAACGCTCACCTCGACCGCACTCCCGTGCTCTACCTCGCCGCGTCCGGGCCGCTCGCCGACGACCAGACCAACACCCTGCAGGCGGGCCTGGACCAGGTCGCGATCGCGACACCCGTCACCAAATGGGCACACCGAGTGACGCGCGCGTCGCTGATCCCCCGCGTCCTGGCCCGCGCGATCCGCACCGCGCTCGCCGCACCACGAGGGCCCGTGCTGGTCGACATCCCCTGGGACGTGCTCACCGAGCGGATCGACCTGCCCGACCTGACCCAGGAACTCCTGCGCGGCGGCGACCACGGGCCGGGACTCTCACACGCCGGGGCGGAACAGGTCCTGGACCTGCTGGCGCAGGCCCGGAGACCGGTGATCATCGCCGGTTCCGAAGTCCCGCGATCCGGCGCCGCCGGTGAGCTACGGACGTTCGCCGAGCGACTGGGCATTCCACTGATGGCGGACTACGAGGGCCTCGGCGCGATCACACCCAGCACCCTGAACTTCGGCCTGCTCCAAGGGCTTAACGGCCTGCCGCCCGGAGGCGAACCCGACCTGGTGATCATGGCGGGACTGCGGTTCGGCCTGACGACCGCGCACGGCTCGGGTGCGCTGATCCCGCGTACGGCGCGTGTCGTGCAGATCGATCCCTCCGGTGGCGAACTGGGCCTCCTGCAGCCGGTCTCCCTCTCGGTCGCCGCCGATCCACTGCCGGTGTTCCAGGATCTCAACCGGGCGCTCACTCTCAGGCAGGCCGCCGGCCCCGATCCGGCCGGCTGGCAGGCCACCCTGCGGGCACACCTTCGACGGCGGCGCGAAGCCGTGGCCTCTCAGGTGGTCCCCGACGAGCGCGTACACCCCTATGACGCCGTGTGCGCCATCGCCGCGGCCCTGCCCGAGGGGTCGGTGGCCGTCGCCGACGGCGCGCTCACCTATCTCTGGCTGTCGGAAGCGATCTCCGAGGCTCCGGTGTCCGCGTTCCTCTGCCACGGCTACCTCGGTTCCATGGGAGTCGGCATGGGCGTCGCGCTCGGAGCACAGGCAGCCGTGGCTCCCGGCACGAACGTCGTCCTGGTGACCGGTGACGGTTCCGTCGGCTACAGCCTCGGCGAGTTCGACTCCATGGTGCGCGCCGGACTCGCAGTGGTCGTCGTCGTGCTGAACAACCGGGCGTGGGGCGCCACTCTGCACGCGCAGGAACTCATGCACGGCAAGGACCGGGTGGTCAACAACCGGCTGGAGAACGGCTCCTACGCCGCAGCCGCGCTCGCCCTCGGCGCGGACGGCTACCAGGTGCGCGCCCTCGACGAACTCGCGCTCGCCCTCGCCAAGGCCCTTCTGAGCGGGCGCCCGTCCTGCGTCGAGGTCCATGTGAGTCTCGACCCGATACCGCCGGAAGAGCGGGTGATCATGGGCGGCAGCCCCTTCTGAGTGCGCCTTCTCCCCCACGCGTCCGACACACCACGCAGCCACCCGACCGTTCCGGCTCACGACTCGTCAGGGAACTTCCATGTTGTTCGACTTCGGCCAACCGACCGACGGCCTCATCCAGATGGCGTTCGTCGTCGAGGATCTCGACGCGGCGACGGCCCGGTTCAGCGAGAGCTTCGGGGTGGGGCCGTGGACGGTCCTGCGGGACTTCGCGGGCGAGGACCCCCGCTACCGGGGCGAGCCCACCCAGGCACGGGCGCACGTGGCGCTCGGTTTCGGCGGGCACATGCAGTACGAACTCATCCAGCCCGCAGACGAACTCCCGTCGGTGCACCGCGACGTGATCGTCGAACGGGGATACGGCTTCCACCATTTCGGTTGCGCCACAACGGCCTTCGACGCAGCGGTGGAGGCGATGCGCCGCAAGGGCTACGAGGCCGTGTTCACCGCGTCCGTCGGGCCCGACTCCCGCGTCGCCTACTTCGACACGCGTGACGTCCTTCCCGGCATGACCGAACTCATCGAGGCGAGCCCCGGCCTCGACACGGCCTTCACCGCGATGTACCGGGAATCTCTCTGAGCCCTACCTGCATGCACGGGCCGGGACGCGGGTCCGGGCAGGTGTGCTCGATAAACAGGAATTCAATCCCGACTAAAGAGACATGCAAACGCCGGGCGGATGGCACCTTACGGAACCCGCGCACTCCAGCGCACGGTCCACCTCTCGCTCCACCGCGAGCGCCGCCACCACCCAAGCAAATGTCCCAGTAATTAGGACTAGCGTTTCAACATGAGGGACCGTACGCTTCAGCGAAGTTACGGTCAACCACTCGCCGCATGACACCGGGGCGTTCCCGGGGCGCGGCGGTGAGGAGTCACGGCGTGAAGAAACTGGATGCTGAGACAACCCCCGAAGTACGCGCCGGTGGTGCCGGTGCGTCGCCCCTGCCGGGGACCGAACCTCCTACGGCGGCTCTCCAGGTACGAGGACTCACCAAGCGATTCGGCGGTGTCACGGCTCTGGAAGGCGTCGACCTCTCGGTGGCGTCCGGCGAAGCGGTCGCCGTCATCGGCCCCAACGGCGCCGGAAAGAGCACCCTGCTCAAGCTGATCTCCGGCGTCCACCGCCCCACCGAAGGAGAGGTGTGGCTGGGTGAGCAGCGGCTGGACCGCATGCCGACGCACCGCATCACCCGCAGCGGCATCGCACTGGCCCACCAGGTCCCGCGGCCCTTCCACGGCCTGACCGTCCGCGAGAACGTACGGGTCGGGGCCATGGCGAGCCGCCCCCATCCGCACCCCGGAGAGATCGACGAGATTCTCGCTCGGTGCCGCCTGGACACCAAGGCCTCCCGTCCCGCCGACTCCCTGCGCGTCCTGGACCTGAAGCGGCTGGAGGTGGCCCGTGCCCTGGCCACCCGTCCCCGGGTGCTCATGTTCGACGAGGTCGCGGCCGGGCTCGTGGGCCGCGAGCTGGACGAGGCGATCGACCTGATCCGCCAGGTCCACGACCAGGGCATCACCGTGCTTCTGGTCGAGCGCATCGAACGGGTGGTACGGGAACTCGTCGACCGCGTCCTGGTGCTCAACTGGGGCCGCCCCCTGGCCGAGGGCACACCCGCGGAGATCGCCGCGAACGAGGAGGTGCGGGCCGTCTACCTCGGCGACGGCGACAGGGCTCAGGCTCCGCCAGCGCGCACCGCGGCCACCGGGCCGACACCGGACACCGCTGCCGTGCTCGCTCTGGAATCAGTCAGCGCCGGATACGGCGACATGGTCGCCCTGCGGGATTTCTCGATGCGCGTCGAGGCCGGACAGATCGTGACCGTGCTGGGTGCCAACGGGGCCGGCAAGTCGACGCTCTGCGCCACGATCATGGGCGCGGTCCAGGCGAGATTGGGATCCGTGCACGCCCTCGGCCAGGACATCACCGGCATGGCCACTCACCGGCGCGCGCGTCTGGGCATCGCCCACTGCCAGGAAGGCCGCCGCATCTTCACCGGCCTCACCGTCGCCGAGAACCTGATGCTCGGCGCGCCTCTCGCGCTGGCCAAGGACGAGGTGCGCGGCCGTATGGAACGCGTCCACGCGATCTTCCCCGTGCTCGCCGAACGTGCCACCCAGCAGGCCGGCACCATGTCCGGCGGCCAGCAGCAGATGCTGGCCGTTGGACGTGCCCTTATGGCCGACCCCCAGGTGCTGATCTGCGACGAGATCTCGCTCGGCCTCGCCCCCGTGGCGATCGACGCCCTGTACGGCGCGCTCGCCGAGATCAACTCCCAGGGCGTCGCGATCGTTCTGGTGGAGCAGAACGTCAAGCGGGCGCTGGGGATCGCCGACCACGCCGTGGTGCTGTCCCGGGGCCGCGTCTCGTACACCGGCGATCCGGCGGGCCTGCTCGGTGACGAGGCCCTGGACGCCGCCTACTTCGGCACCACCGACGACAACGCCCCGGAAGCCGGTTCCTACTCACTGCTCGCCGCCCCCGTTTCCCGACCGCTCAGCGCCTCCGAAGGAGACCCCTCGTGATCAGAACCACCCACCGCCGCGCCTACGCACTCGCCGGTGCCGCACTGCTCGCCGCCGCGGCCGGCTGCGCGGGCAACGCCTCCAGCAGCAGCGGTTCCAGCAGTGATGACGGTCCCATCGTCATCGGAACAAGCATCTCGCTGTCGGGCAACACCGTCCTCAACCAGATACGCGACGGCTACCTTCTGGCGGTCGAGCAGGCGAACGCCAAGGGCGGCCTGGAGGTGGGCGGGAAGAGGCGGAAGGTCGAGCTGAAGGTGCTCGACAACCGCAGCGACACCAACACGATGATCCAGCAGGTGCGTTCCCTGGTGCTCACCGACAAGGCCGTGGGGCTGCTGGGGTCGTGCTGCCAGCAGAACATCGACATGCAGGGCCAGGCCGACGCGCTGAAGGTGCCCCTGGTGATGGGCGCCCTGCCCATCGAGCTGCTGCCCAAGGGCAAGGGCTACACCTGGGACTCCTTCCAGTCGCTCGCCGACGGGGCCAAGGACTTCTTCGAGGTCGCCGCCGGGGCGAACACCAACAAGAAGACGCTGATCGTCACCAACAACGACGCCCAGGGCATCTCCACGGGAAAGCTCTGGGCGGGCACCGGCGAGAAGGCCGGCTTCGCCATCGCCGCCACCAAGTCCGTCCCCACCGGCACCACGGACTTCTCCGACGTCATCAAGGCTGGGACCTCCTCCGGCGCGCAGGTGCTGATCGCCTCGATGACCCCGCCGGACTGTTTCGCGATGTGGAAGCAGATGAAGGCACTGGCCTACAAGCCCAAGCTCGCCATCGGTCTGCAGTGCGCGCAGACGCCCGGCTGGGGATCCCTGGGCAAGCTCGGCAACGGCACCCTCGTCCAGCTGAACTGGTCCGACACGGCCGGGCTGCCGGACACCGACCTCATCGTCAAGAAGTACGGCAAGAAGTACACCAATCTCACCGACCTGGGCTCGGTCGCCCTCGGACTGCACGAGGCGACCATCCTCATGGACGCCATCTCGGCCGCGGGAAGCACCGACGCCGCTGCCCTCAACAAGGCCCTCGCCAAGAGCACCACCGTCTCCGCACAGGGCCCCGTGAAGTTCGTCGACAACAAGAGCGTGACCCCCACCTTCATCGGCCAGTGGGAAGACGGCGCCATCAAGCAGGTCTGGCCGGCCAAGGGAGGATCCCCGCTCGCCTCCCTGTCCGGGCTCGGATGAGGCCCGGCATGAACGCGCTGCGACCCACCACGAGCGTGAGCGAACGGAGCACATCGTGAGCCTCGACGTCCTGGCCGCCGGTATCCTCGCCGGCGGCCTGTACGCCCTGATCGGGCTGGGCATCTCCCTGGTCTTCGGCGTACTGGGCCTGATGAACCTGGCCCACGGCGAACTCGTCATCGGCGGCGCCTACCTGGCGTCCCTGCTGGTAGTGGACTCCGGCTGGGACCCGCTCCTGGCCCTGCCGCTCACCATGGCGGGCGTCGCCCTGATCGCCTATCCCCTCCAGCGGTATCTGCTCACCCCCCTCCTGCGAGGGGACAAGAGCGCACCTCTGGTGGCCACCTTCGGACTGTCCCTGCTCGCCCAGGCACTGTTCCAGGGCGGGTTCGGCACCCACCCCAAGAGCCTGCCCGCCCCCTACGCCACTTCCGGCATCTCCGTCCTCGGCCTGCGGATCCAGACGATCTACCTGATCGCCTTCGGGCTGACCGTCCTCCTGTGCGCCGTCACCCACCTCGTTCTGACCCGCACGCGCGCCGGCAGCGCGGTCAGGGCGGCCTCGGCGGACCCGGCCACCGCCGCCGTGCTCGGCATCAACGTGCCCAAGGTGTACGCCATGACCTTCGCCGGCGCCGCCGCCCTGGCCGCGGCCGGCGGAGTCCTGACCGGCGTCGCCCAGAGCTTCACGCCCAGCAGCGGGATGCCGCTGCTGCTGACCGGCATGGCCGTGATGGCCCTGGCCGGCATCGGCAGCGTCGGCGGGGTCTTCCTCGCCGGCGTCGCTCTCGGCGTCCTCCAGTCGGTCAGCGTCCAGCTGTTCGGCGGCGGTATGCGCGACGTCGTCGTCTACCTCGCCTTCTTCCTCGTCCTCGCCATACGCCCCCAGGGCCTGTTCCGAAAGGCCGCCGGATGAAAACCCCGACCGTCCCCCGAGGGACTCCGAAGGCCCTGTGGCCCGCACTCGTCCTCGCGACCGTCACCATCGCCGCCTTCGCCCTCGCCCCGGTGCTCTCCCTCGGGCAGCTGGACCTGAGCGTCACCCTGCTGACGTATCTGACGATCGCCCAGGCATGGAACGTCCTCGCCGGTTTCAGCGGCCAGATCTCCCTCGGCGCCGCCGCGTTCATGGCGAGCGGCGGCTACACGACCGCGCTGATCCTGATCCACACCGGACTGCCCTGGCCGCTGGCCCTGCTCGGCTCGGGCATCGGCGCGGGCCTCCTCGCCCTGCTGCTCGCCGTACCGCTGCTGCGCCTGCGCGGTGACTACTTCGCCGTGGGCACGCTGGCCGTCTCCGTCGCTCTCCAGGCCCTGCTCAGCAACTGGAACTGGGCCGGCGGCGCCAGCGGCCTCACCCTCCCCACTGAGCGGATTCCCAGCGGGGGCAACCTGTACCAGATCGCGGTCCTCGTCGCCGCCCTCGCCATGGGGCTCGCCCTCTATGTCCGGCACAGCGCCTTCGGCCTGCGGCTCGCCGCCGTACGCGACCACGAAGCGGCGGCCGCCGGACTTGGCGTGTCGGTCTACCGCCACCGTCTCGCCGCACTGGTGCCGACCAGCGCGCTCACCGGCCTGGCGGGAGCGGTGATCGCCTTCCAGTTCGTCGTCATCTCCCCCGACGGCGTGGCGAGCGTGACCTGGAGCCTGAACGCCGTCCTCATGGCCGTGGTCGGCGGAGCGGGCACGGTGCTCGGCCCCGTCGTCGGCGTGGGCGTCGTCTACTACGGGCTGACCCGTGCGCTCCAGGACCAGCAGACCCTGTCCCTGGTCATCGAGGGCGCCCTGCTGATCGCCATCGTCCGCTTCGCCCCGCAGGGCGCCTGGCCCCTCATCTGCCGCGCCGCCCGGGCCCCGATCGCCCGCCGCCGAAAGCCCACGCCCGGTGTGGACACCGTTCCCGACGCCATCCCACGAACGCCGGAACATGTGTGACCGTGGTGTCATCGCCTTCGCCGCCGCGCCTCGTCCGACGACCGATGCGTCGGTGTGCGACGGTCACGACGTCGCCGCTCCCGGCAGCGGGCAGGATCCGGACGGCTCGCGGACGCTGTGGGTGGCGAGCCATGTCGCGGCTGCGGCACGCAGCACTGGGGGGCTGGTTCGTGCCGCAACCCCTGAGAGGCGATCAGTCGCCGCGTTCGAGAGCTCCGGCCGCCGAGCAGGAGCCGTCGTCCGTCAACTCCGGCCCCGCAGTCCGTCCTGGACGATCTCCCTGAGCACTCCGAGCCCGCCCGCTTCGCCTCGGTAGCGCTGCATGGCCATACAGCCCACCAGTAGAGCTCTCACGTCGTCGACCGCGAGGCCCCCGCGTACCGCACCGACAGCCTGGGCCCGGGCGAGCAGGTCGCCGAACGTGTTCCGGAACCGCTTCTCGGCCTCGGGGGCGAGCACCTCGGCGGCGTAGCCCGCCTCGGCCATGGCCTCGGCAAGCCCCTTGTCCCCCGCACCCTCGTCGACACCCGCCCAGAAGAACGCGAAGAAGGCATCTCCCGGGTCACGGGTCGCCACAAGGTCGGCGGCCGAGGCGACCATGTGGTCCAGCCGGTCCAGTACGACGGCTTCGAACAGGGCTTCCTTGGTCGGGAAGTGCCGGTAGACGGTCCCCGCGCCCACACCGGCCCGCCGGGCGATCTCGTCGATCGGCACCCCGAAGCCCTCGGCGGCGAACACCTCGTGCGCCGTCTCAAGAACTCGGGCCCTGTTTCGCCTGGCGTCGGCACGCAGCGGTTTCACGCTCTCCTGGCTGGCAGACACGTCCACCCTCCTGCCCCCTCCCCGGGACTGATGACTCCTGCCACCGCATGATCTCCCATCCGATGAAAGCGGAGCAATCGTTCCACCTCTTGCAAGCGGGGCGATCGTTCCGTATCTTAATCGGGGCGACCGTTCCGCATTTGGGTTCGGCGCAGCGAGGGAGCGACGGGATGACCAACTCGCGGACCGCCGAACGGCGGACCGAGGCCGGGATTCGAGACCGCACGGGCGCTCACGAGACGCCATGTCACCGTCGTGCTCGCCTGCGAGGCTCTACTGACTGCCTGAACTGTCCTCTCGCATAAGGATGTTGAGTCAATCCACATGTCGGGCCAATTAGGAAAAGACATCGTGTCGTTTCTCAATTCAGAAGTGAGTCCCACGCCCGCGCCGGTCGCGTCGCGGTCTCCAGGTCGCCCGATGGACGTCCAGCGCGACGCCGCGTTGCTGGACGCGGCGCTGCAGCTGCTCTCCGAGGTGGGCTACGAACGGCTGAGCCTGACCGAGGTGTGCCGCAGGGCCAGGGCCAGCACGAAGACGGTCTACCGACGCTGGTCCAACAAGGATCAGCTGATGGCCGCCGCGTTGCGCAGGGCGGTGTCCCGGAGCGTGGACGAGCAGGTTCCCCTGACGTCTTCGGGATCCCTTCGCGAGGACCTGGTGCGCAACCTGCTGCCGTCCGCGGTCCCGGAACAACAGCGCACGCCCCAGTACTTCTCCGGACTGCTGGTCGCCGCGTCCGGGGGCGACGAGGTCGGGCGGATGGCCAAGGAGCTGTGCCGCGTGCACCACGCCCGCGTCGCGGAGATGGTCCTGGGCTGGGCCCGGGAGCGCGGGGAACTCGGTGAGGGCGCTGACCCCGTACTGATCGCCGACCTCGCCCGGAGCGCGCTGATCCATCAGGTTCTGGTCGCCGACGGTGAGCTCGACGTCAACTTCGTGGAGTCCTTCGTGGACCGGGTGCTGCTGCCGGTGCTGGCTCCCTTCCGGACGGAAGGTGCCCGGTGAGGATCAGCGTCGACCTGAACCGCTGTGAGGGATACGGGCAGTGCGTGTTCGCCGCCCCCTCGGCCTTCACCCTGCACGGCCTGGAGGCCCTGACCTACGTACCGAATCCCCCGGACGAAATGCGGGACGCCGTCCACCGGGCCGCCCTGGCCTGCCCGGTACGGGCCATCACCGTCGGCGTCGAGGACGAGCCGACCAGGGCTGCACCGAGCCAGGACCGGCATGTGGTCGTCGTCGGTGCTTCGCTCGCCGGGCTGAAGACTGCCGAGGCGCTGCGTGAGAACGGTTTCGCGGGCCCGCTGACGATCATCGGGGACGAGCCGCACCGGCCGTACGACCGACCGCCGCTGACCAAGGCGTGCGTCAGCGAGAAGCTCCCTCCCGGTCGGCTCGAACTGCCGGTCACCCGGCCCCTGGACGCCCGCTTCCTGCTGGGCACCGCAGCCGTGGGGCTGGACACGGAGCGACGGTCGGTCGTCCTGGCCGACGGCGGCACCGTCGGCTACGACACCCTGGTGATCGCGACCGGCACCCGTGCCCGCCCGTTCCCCGGCTGGGTGCCCGAAGGCGTCCTCACCGTCCGCACCCGCGACGACGCCGAGGATCTCCAGAGGCGCCTGGCCCGACAGCCGCGCCGGGTGGTGGTGGTCGGTGCCGGTTTCCTGGGCGGTGAGCTGGCCTCCGGCCTGCGCGAACTGGGGCTCCCGGTGACGCTGGTCGAGGCGCAGGCGACGCCCCTGCAGGGCCCGTTGGGCAGGACGGTGGGCGATGTGGTGGCCGGCCTGGCCAGGAGCACGGGCGTGGACCTGCGCCTCGGCACCACCGTCGACGAGTTCGTGGCGGACAAGAAGCACACGTTGCGGAAGGTCCGGCTGTCGGACGGCGAGACGGTCGACGCGGATCTCGCGGTCGTCGCGCTGGGCGCCGTACGCAATGTCGAATGGCTGGCGGGCTCGGCCGTGTGCGCGGACGCGGGCGGGGTGCACTGCGACGAGCTGTGCCACGCGCTCGATCAGGAGGGGCGCCCGCTGCCGGACGTGTACGCGGCCGGGGACATCGCCGCCCTGCCGCACCCCTTGTTCCCCGGCCGGCGTCTGTCGGTCGAGCACTGGGGCAGCGCTGTCACTCAGGCCCGTACCGTCGCCCACGACATCACCCGCGAGCCCGGCGAGGAACGGCTTCCCCACGCCGAGTTGCCGTCTTTCTGGTCCACGCAGTTCGGCGTCAACATCAAGGGCGTCGGTTTCCCCGGCGCAGCCGACCGGATCGCCGTCGTGCAGGGCACCCCCGGCCAGGGCTCCTTCAGCGTCCTGTACGGCCTGGGGGAGCGCACGATCGGCGCGGTCACCTTCGACAACGGCCGCAATCTCCACCACTACATCTCTCTCGTCCGCGAACAGGCGCCGTTTCCGCCCGGGTTCGCCACCAGCGACGAGAACACCTCCCCCGCGCTGCGGCCGATCGGCTGCTGACCCCTCGTTTCCCCCCACCGCGAAAGCGAGCACGGCTCCATGGCTTCGACTCTGCTCAAGCAGATACTCCATCCCGACAGCCGACCCCACCCCTGGGATCTCTACGCCGACCTGCGCAGGGAACCGGTCAGCGTGCAGGACGACGGAACCCATGTCGTCGGCGGATACGAGGAGATCACCGCGCTGCTGCGCGACCCCCGTGTCTCCGTCGATCCCGGCAAGGCCGCCGCGGGCGGCCGGATCGGCACCGGGACCCAGGAACCCGGCCAGGCACCGCCCTTCCTCGTGCGGGACAACCCGGCACACGACCGGCTGCGCGGACAGGCGATGCGCCACTTCGGACCGCCCGAACTCCCCGGTGGCGTCGAGGGGTTGCGGACGATGGTGGAGGACCTGGTGCGCCACCGTATCGACCGGCTGACCGGGCGCACCGAGTTCGACCTCGTGTCCGAGGTCGCCTACCCGGTGCCCGTCCTGGTGATCTGCCACCTGCTGGGCATTCCGCCCCAGGACGCCGACGCCCTCGCCCACTCCTCCGAGGATGCGGTGCGCGGTCCGGAGTTCCAGGTGGACCCGTACGACCCGGAGGTGACAGCGGCCAGAACCCACGCCTCCCAGGAACTGGGCACCTACTTCACGGCGCACATAGAGCGGCTCCGGGAGAACCCGGGCGAGGACATGCTCTCCAGGATGATCCACGACGACGGCCCCCGTGGCCGGATGAGCACACCGGAGCTGCTGAACACCGCGATCACGCTCTTCGTCGGCGGTCACGAGACAACCGTCAACCTCATCGCCAGCTGCATGCTCCTGCTGCTGCGCCACCCGGACCAGCTGGCCCGCCTGCAGGCCGACCCCTCCCTCACGGCCGGCGCGATCGAGGAGACGCTGCGCATGGAGCCCTCGGTGCACATGCGGGCCCGGATCGCCGTCGACGACATCCGCGTCGGGGACCACCACGTCATCCCCCGGGGCTCCTCGATCATCCTCAACATCGCCGCCGGCAACCGCGACCCCCGGCGCTTCCCCGACCCTGACACCTTCGACATCACGCGCCCGGACAACGCCCATCTCAGCTTCTCCGGCGGCATCCACTACTGCTTCGGCGCCGCGCTCGGCCGGATGGAAGGCCAGATCGCGGTGCGGCGGCTGGTCCAGCGCCTGGTCGTCCCACGGCTGCTGCAGGACCCCCCGCCCTACCGCGTCCCGGCCGACCTTCGGGGCCCCTCGGCCCTGCACCTGGCCGTGGACGACGTACGGGCCGCCTGAACCACGCCGCCCCTCTGCCCGACACCCCGTCACCGTCCGCCGAACCGAGAGAGCGACGCGCATGACCACCGAATCCGCCTCACGCATTCCCCCGCCCGCCGAGGAGACCGCGCCCAGCAGCGACGTCACCCTCACCGTCAACGGCAAGCTCCACTCCCTCCGGGTGGACAACCGGACCTCGCTGCTGGATCTGCTGCGCGAACACCTGGGCCTGACCGGTTCGAAGACGGGCTGCAACGCCGGAGCCTGCGGCGCGTGCACCGTGCTCGTGGACGGCCGTCGGGTCAACTCCTGTCTGACGCTGGCGGTACGCCTGGAAGGCGCCGAGGTCACCACCGTGGAAGGCCTGGCCGACGGCGACGAACTGCACCCGCTGCAAAAGGCGTTCATCGATCTGGACGCCGCCCAGTGCGGCTTCTGCACACCGGGCCAGATCATGTCCGGTGTCGGCTGTATCCGGGAGGGCCACACCGGCTCGGGGGAAGAGATCCGGGAGTGGATGAGCGGCAACATCTGCCGCTGCGGCTGCTACGTGAACATCGTGCGCGCGGTCGGGCAGACCGCGGGCCGGATATAGGGACGGCGGCCATGTATCCCTTCACGTACACACGGGTCTCCGGCACCCGCGAAGCTCTCGCCGCGGGCCGCGAGGGCGGCCGTTACATCGCGGGCGGCACCACCCTGGTCGATCTGATGCGGGAGAGCGTCGAACGCCCCGGCGCTCTGGTCGACATCAGCGCGCTGCCGTTGCACGAGGTCACCGTCACCGACGACGGCGTCCTGCGGATCGGCGCCCTGGTCAGGATGGCCGACGCCGCCGCTCACCCCGACGTGCGCACCGCCTACCCGGTGATCTCGCAGGCCCTGGAGCTGAGCGCGTCCGCCCAGCTGCGCAACATGGCCACCATCGGGGGCAACATCATGCAGCGCACCCGGTGCACCTACTTCCGTGATGTGACCGCCCCGTGCAACAAGCGCGAGCCGGCCACGGGGTGTGCCGCGCGCGAGGGGGTCAACCGCGCCCACGCGATCCTCGGCACCTCCGACGCCTGCGTGGCCGCCCATCCCTCCGATGTCGCCGTCGCCTTCGCGGCGCTGGAGGCGAACGTGCACCTGCTGGGACCGGACGGAGCCCGAACGGTTCCCTTCGCCGACTTCCTGCTCCGGCCCGGCGACACCCCCTGCCGCGAACACGCTCTGGGCCAAGGGGAGTTGATCACGGCGGTGGAGATCCCGGCCCATCCGCGCCCGCTGCGGTCCGGCTATCTGAAGGTCCGCGACCGGCAGTCGTACGAGTTCGCTCTCACCTCGGCCGCCGTCGCCCTGCACATCCGTGACGGCGTGATCCGCGAGGCGAAGGTCGCCGCCGGAGGTGTGGGCACCGTGCCCTGGAAGCTGCCCGCCGTCGAACAGCACCTCATCGGCGAGCGGCCCTCGGAGTCCCTGTGGACGGCCGCCGCCGAACACGCGGCGGACGGCGCCCGTCCCCTGGCCCACAACGGTTTCAAGGTCGACCTGCTCAAGCGCACGGTCGAACGCCAGTTGCGCATCGTAGGAGGCGACGCATGACCCCCCAGCCCCAGGCAGCCGTCGGCGCCCCGCTGACGCGGGTCGACGCACGGCTGAAGGTGACCGGCCAGGCCCGGTACGCGGCCGACTTCGACGCCGACGGGCTGGTGCACGCCGTCGTCGTCGACAGCGGCATCGGTCTCGGCCGCATCACCTCCGTCGACACCACCGCCGCCCTCGCCCTGCCCGGCGTGCTGACGGTGCTCACCCACCTCAACGCGCCCCGGCTGCCCTACGGCCCCAACCCCGGAATGGCGACCCCGCCCGGCGAACGGCTGCACGTACTGGAGGACGACCGGGTCCGCTTCCACGGACAGCCCATCGCCGTCGTGGTCGCCACCACCCTGGAGACGGCCCGGCACGCCGCGCGCCTGGTGCGGGTGGAGTACGACGCCGAGCCGCCCTCGACCGACCTGTCGACCGCGGCGGACGACACGCCGGTCACGTACGAGCGCGGTGACGCGGAGCGTGCGCTGCGGTCGGCCGACGTGCGGCTGGAGTTGACGTACCGGACCGCCCGACAGCACCACAACGCGATGGAGCCGCACGCCACCGTCGCCCGCTGGGACGACGGCCGGCTCACGGTGTGGCAGAAGACCCAGTGGATCCACGGCGCACAGGCCGAACTCGCCGCCGTCTTCGGACTGCCCGAGGACGCGGTGCGTGTCGTGTCACCGTTCGTCGGGGGCGCGTTCGGCAACGCCTCACGGATCTGGCCGCAGGGGGTCATGGCGGCCCTCGCCGCCCGTGAGGTGGACCGGCCCGTCAAACTCGTGCTCAGCCGCAGGCAGTTGTACTTCGGGACGGGCTACCGGCCCGGGTACGAGTACCAGGTGCGCCTGGGCAGCGACGGGCAGGGCCGGCTGACGGCGATGACCCACGTCATGCGGGCCGAGACCTCTCGTTACGAGACGTTCCAGGACGACATCCTGAGCATCGGCCAGATGCTCTACGACGTGCCCGCGGTCACCCAGGACTGGCGGACCGTTCCCCTGGACGTCAGTACGCCGACGTTCATGCGTGGCCCCGGCGGCGCCACGGCCGCCTACGCCGTCGAGTCCGCGATGGACGAACTCGCCTGGGAACTCGGCCTGGACCCGGTCGAGTTGAGGCTGCGCAACGAACCCGACCGGGATCCGACGAGCGGGCTGCCGTTCTCCACCCGGCGGCTGCGCGAGTGCTACGCGAGGGGTGCCCGCGCGTTCGGCTGGCACCTTCGTGACCCGAAGCCCCGCTCCACCCGGGACGGCGACTGGCTGATCGGCACCGGCATGGCCACCGGCGCCCACCCCTCCTGGAGCGTCACCTCCCTGGCGCATGTACGCCTCGACGCGGACGGTACCGCGGTGGTGCAGAGCGCCACGAGCGACATGGGGCCCGGCACGTACACCGTCATGACCCAGGTGGCCGCCGACGCGCTCGGACTGCCGGTGCGCGCGGTGCGGTTCGAACTGGGCGACAGCACCATGCCGCCCCCCGTGGGCCACGGCGGCTCCATGACGACGCCCAGCGTCGGCTCCGCCGTCCAGGACGGCTGCGCCAAGCTGCGCGGGGAGGCCGTCGCACTCGCCGTGAAGGACGAGGAGTCACCGCTGTTCGGCGTCGCCGCCGACGACGTCGTCGTAGCGGACGGACGTCTGTACGTGCGCGACGAGCCCGCGCGCGGGGAGACCTACCGGAGCCTTCTGGCCCGGTCCGGACGGGATCGGCTGGAAGCGGACGGCGAATACGTTCCGGCCGGGCTGCCGTTCTCCACGCACTCCTACAGCGTGACGTTCGCCGAGGTCGCCGTCGACGCCCGCCTCGGGCTGGTGCGGGTGCGGCGGATGCTGGGCGTGTACGACGTCGGCCGCGTCATCAACCCCAAGCTCGCCGACAGCCAGGCCATCGGCGGCATGATCGGCGGAATCGGCCAGGCCCTGCTGGAGCACACGGTCACCGACCACCGCGACGGCCGGATCGTCAACGCCAACCTCGCCGACTACCTCGTCCCCGTCAACGCGGACATCCCCGACCTCAAGGCGATCTACCTGGAGGGCGAGGACGACAAGGTCGCCCGGATCGGGGCCAAGGGCCTCGGGGAAGTCGTCCACGTCGGCGTGGCACCCGCCCTCGCCAACGCCGTCTTCCACGCCACCGGCCGCCGGATCCGCGAACTGCCCATCACCGCCGACGCCCTGCTCTGAGCGGGGCCCACGTCGCGAACATCCCCCTACGGAGATCCACGGATGCTGAACATCGCGGACACACTGCACCGATGGTGCCGCGAGGACCGCCCCTTCGCCCTCGCCACCGTCGTCGGCGTCTCCGGCAGCGCGCCCCTGCCGCCGGGCACAGCCCTCGCCGTCGACATGGGCGGACGAGCGGTCGGCAGCGTCTCCGGCGGCTGCGTCGAAGGCGCTGTCTACGAGCTGTGCCGGCAGGTCCTGGAGTACGGCAGCCCTCCGGAACGCGCCCGGTTCGGCTACTCCGACGACGACGCCTTCGCCGTGGGGCTGACCTGCGGCGGCGAGATCGACGTCCTGGTGCAGCGGGTGGATCCCACCGACCGGCCGCATCTCGTCGCGGCTCTCGACGACGTCGTACGGGACGAGCCCGTCGCCGTCGCCCAGGTCGTCGAGGGCCCCGCCGAACTCGTAGGCCGCACCCTGCGCGTCTCCGGCAACGGCGCCCACGACGGCACCCTCGGCGACGAGGACACAGACCGTACGGTGGCGGCGCGGGCCCGCGCCCTGCTTCGGGCGGGGCGCGGGGGCCGGGTGGAGACGGGCGGGGACGCCGACACATGCCCGGAGACGCTGACCCTCCTGGTCCACACAAAGGCGCTCCCGCCCCGCATGCTGATCTTCGGTGCCGTCGACTTCTCCGCCGCCCTCAGCCGGGCCGGACGCTTCCTCGGCTACCACGTCACCGTCTGCGACGCCCGGCCCGTCTTCGCCACCCCCGAACGCTTCCCGGACGCCGACGAGGTCGTCGTCGACTGGCCGCACCGCTACCTCGCGGCCACCGAGGTGGACGCCCGCACCGCGGTCTGCGTACTCACCCACGACGCCAAGTTCGACATCCCGCTGCTGCGGCTGGCCCTCGGCCTCCCGGTCGGTTACGTCGGCGCCATGGGCTCCCGCCGCACCCACGACCACCGCCTGGCCGCGTTGCGCGAGGCCGGCGTCCCGGAGGAGCAGCTCACCCGCCTCAACTCCCCCATCGGCCTCGACCTCCGCGGCCGGACACCGGAGGAGACCGCCGTCTCCATCACCGCGGAGATCATCGCCCGCGCGAACCAGGGCTCCGGCCTGCCCCTGTCCTCGGGCACGGGACCAATCCATCCCCCTGCCTCGGTCGGCAGCAGCACGGCGCGCAGCGCCGGTTGAGGAGAAGCACGATGTCCACAAGTGGCCGCACCCCCGACTCGTCCGCACCGAGACCGAACGCCATCGTGCCGGTCCTGGCTCTCGCCGGTGTCGTGGTCGCGGTGATGCAAACCCTGGTCCTCCCCCTCGTACCCCAGTTGCCCCACCTGCTGGACACGTCACCGTCGAACGCCAGTTGGGCCGTCACCGCCACCCTGCTCGCCGGCGCCGTCGTCACCCCCGTGACGGGGCGGCTGGGCGACATGTACGGCAAGCGCCGCATGCTGCTCGTCAGCCTGGCCGTGATGCTCGCCGGATCGCTCGTCGCCGCCCTCAGCGACTCCGTGGCGCCGCTGATCGTCGGGCGGGCGCTGCAGGGCGCGGCGGCGGGTGTGATCCCGCTCGGCATCAGCATCATGCGCGACGAGCTGCCCTCCGAACGCCTCGGCTCCGCCTCCGCCCAGATGAGCGCCTCCCTCGGCGTCGGGGGTGCCCTCGGCCTGCCGGCCGCCGCGCTCATCGCGCAGAACGCCTCCTGGCACACCCTCTTCTGGATCGCGGCGGTACTCAGCGCGGTCGTCATCGTGCTGGTCGCCCTGTTCGTGCCGGAGTCACAGGCGCGCACGGGCGGGCGCTTCGACGTGGTCGGCGCGCTGGGACTCGCCGCGGTCCTGGTCTGCCTGCTCGTGGCGGTCTCCAAGGGAGCGGACTGGGGCTGGACCAGCACCGCGACCCTGGGCCTGTTCGCCTCGGTCGCCGTCCTGTTGCCGCTGTGGGGCCGTTACGAACTGAGCACCGCTCAGCCGCTGGTGGACCTGCCCGTCACCGCCCGCCGGAAGGTGCTCTTCACCAACCTCGCCACGGTGACGTTCGTCTTCTCCCTGTTCACGCTGCAGCTGGTCATCCCACAGCTCATGCAGCTGCCCGAGACCACCGGCTACGGCATGGGCAGGTCCCTGGTCGCCGTCGGCCTGGTCATGATGCCCCAGGGCCTGGTGATGATGGCGGTCGCCGGCGCCTCGGCGGTCCTCTCCCGGACCAGGGGCCCCAGGGTGACGCTGATGCTCGGCACGGCCCTCGTCGCCGCCGGCTTCGCGCTCAACATCGTGCTGATAACCGAGATCTGGCACCTGGTCCTGGTCTCCTGCGTCGTCGGCGCGGGTGTGGGACTCGCCTACGGCGCCATCCCCTCTCTCATCATGGGCGCGGTTCCCCCGTCGGAGACGGCCGCCGCCAACAGCCTCAACACCCTCATGCGGTACATCGGCAACTCCCTGTCCAGCGCTGTCGCGGGCGTCGTCTTCGCCCAGCTCACCACCCTGTCCGGCGGGGCGGTACTGCCGTCCGAGGACAGCTTCAAGGCCCTCATGGCCATCGCCTGCGCGGCGGCCCTCCTCTCGCTGGTCCTCGCCGCCTTCCTGCCGAGCCGGTCGCGGCTCGCCGGCGCACACCCGGCAGGGCCCGCCTCAGCCGTCTCGCTGGTGACCTCCGGCGCCACGGGGCACACATCCGACGCAAGGAGTGAATGATCATCATGTCCGGAATCTCGTTCGACGGCCGGGTCGCCATCGTCACCGGAGCAGGCGGCGGACTGGGTCGCAGCCACGCCCTGGACCTGGCCGCGCGCGGCGCCAAGGTCGTCGTCAACGACCTCGGGGGCGACATCACCGGCAGGGGCGCGGGCACCGGCATGGCCGACCAGGTGGTCAGGGAGATCGAGGAGGCCGGCGGCACCGCCGTGGCCTGCTACGACTCTGTCGCCACCCCAGAGGGCGGCGCTGCGATCGTCCAGGCGGCGCTGGACGCCTTCGGCACGCTCGACGTCCTCGTCAACAACGCCGGCAACATCCGCAACGCGCCCTTCACCGACCTCACCCCCGAGGCGATCGCCGCGTTGCTGGCCGTCCACGTCAAGGGCGCCTTCTACGTCACCCAGCCCGCCTTCACCGTGATGCGCGACAAGGGCTACGGCCGCATCGTCTTCACCTCCTCCGGCGCCGGTGTCTTCGGCAACAGGGAGCAGGCGAACTATGCCGCCGCCAAGACCGCCCTCCTCGGCCTGGCCAACGTGGTGGCCCTGGAAGGCGCCCCGCACGGCATCAAGGCCAACACCATCCTGCCGACGGCCGCGAGCCGCATGGCCGAGGGCATGAGCGCCGACTCCATGTCCGACGCCCCCACCACCCCGGCGCACCACGCACCGGAGGTGGTCACCGCGATGGTCACCTATCTGGCGAGCGAGGCCAACCCCCACACCCAGGAGGCCTTCTCCATCGCCCGCGGCCGCTACGCCCGCGTCTTCACAGGCGTGGCCGACGGCTGGTACGTCCCACCGACCGAGCCGATCCCCACCGCCGACGACGTGCACAGGCACATCGACCGCATCCGCGACCGCGCCGGCTACCACGTGCCCGGCTCGCTGTGGGAGGAGATGGCCCTGATGCCATAGCCCCTCCGCCCGCCCCCTCGGGCACACCAACCCCATCTGCACGACCATCTGAGGAGCACACATGCCCACCATCGCCGTCGTCGGAACCGGCCCCGGCCTCGGTCTGTCCATTGCCAGGGTCTTCGGCGGCCACGGTTTCGACGTCGCCCTGGTCTCCCGCACCAGAGAGAACCTCGACGGTCTGGTCGCGGAGCTGACGAAGGACGGCATCACGGCGGAAGGCTTCCAGGCCGACGTCTCCGCCCCCGAGCAGCTCACCGGAGCGCTGGCCGCCGCGACGGAACGCTTCGGGCGGATCGACGTCCTGGAGTACTCCCCGCAGCCGAGCTCGATCATGTCCACTCCCGCGGAGGTGACCCTGGACACCCTCCGGCCCCAGATCGACGGCCTGCTGTACGGGGCGGTGACCGCCGTCCAGGCGGTGCTGCCGGACATGAGGAAAGCGGGCTCCGGCACCCTGCTGTTCACCACCGGCGGCGGCGCGGTCGATCCCCATCCGGCCCTGGCCGCCCTCAACATCGCCCATGGCGCCCTGCGCAACTGGGCGGTCAACCTGCACAACACCCTCGGCGCCGAAGGGATCTACGCGGCCAACGTGTCCATCAACGTCGCCATCGCCGCGCAGGCCCCCCAAGCGGGCATCCCCTACCGCGCGCCGGACGAGATCGCCCAGGACTACTGGACCCTCCACACCCGCCGTGAGACGGCCGACCACTTCGTCGGCGCCTGACAACGGCGTGGTGAAGGCGTGGCATTCCGACATACAGACATCGGTCAAGGAGCACATGTCATGACTACGACCGACAACACCGGAACAGTTCTGCGTTTCTTCGAGAACTTCAACGCCGGGAACGCCGAGGCGGCGTTCGCCCTGCTCGACGAGCAGGTGGTGTGGCGTGTGATGGGCAAACCGGACCGCTTCCCCCTCGCCGGCGACTACGACAAGGACGGAGTCGTGCGGCTGCTGGGCACGGTCGGACAGGTCATGCCGAACGGGGTGGAACTCAAGATCACCTCCTCCACCGCACAGGACGACCGGGTCGTGGTGGAGGCCGAGAGCCACGGTGTCTCCGCAGCCGGCAAGGTCTACGACAACCGGCTCATATACGCCTTCGAGCTGCGGGACAGCAAGATCCTCCACATCCGGGAGTACTTCGACACCATCCACGCCAACGACGTGATGGTGGTGACGGACTAACGCCGACGCCGTCGGCCCCCGGCGACCGGGAGATCAGGACAAGTGGTAACGGCCCCGCACAGGCTCCCGGAGGAGCGTGTGCGGGGCCGTCGTCCGGCTGCGTGTCACAGGCCGAGGCGGGTGCGGATCTCTGCCGCCGCTGCGCCGATGGCCCGGTCGAGGCCCGCCTCCACCTCCGGGGCGAGCGCGGGGGTGCCGACCAGTGTCGCGGTGACGCCGTGCGGGCCGGGCTGGGCGGCCACGGTGCGCCGGTGGGTGAAGGTGTCGAAGCCGGTCCTGCCGCCGTACGCCCCGGAGCCGGAGCCGCCGACCCCGCCGAAGGGGGCGTTGCTGAGGGCGGCGTGCAGGAGGCCGTCGTTGCGGGTGACGCCGCCGGAGGTCGTACGGTCCAGGAAGCGGCGGAAGTCTTCGCCGTCCTCGCCGTACCAGTACGCGGCCAGCGGGGCCGGGCGGTCGGCGATGTAGGCGATGGGCTCGGCGAGATCGTCGTAGGGGTGGATCACCAGTGCCGGCCCGAAGATCTCCTCCCGGGAGATCTCCGCGTCCTCGGGGACGTCGAGGAGCAGCGTCGGCGGGATCAGGCGCAGTTCGCGGGAGGGCTCCTCGTCGACCGAGGTGATCTTCCGGGCACCGTGCGCCTCGGCGTCGTGGATGAGGCCCAGGACCCGGTCGAAGTTGCGGTCGTTGACGAGGGAGACGGCGGCCGGGTGGTCGGTGTAGGTGGGGAAGAGGCGGACCAGGGCGGCCCGCAGGCGCTCGGTGAAGTCGTCCAGGTGTTCCCGGGGCACGAAGACGTAGTCCGGGCAGAGACAGACCTGGCCGCCGTTGCTCATCCGGGTGCCGGCGATGCGTTCGGCGGCCAGGTCCAGGTCGGCGTCCCGGGCGACGACGGCGGGGTTCTTGCCTCCCAGCTCCAGGGTGACGGGGACGAGGTTCGCCGCGGCGGCCTGGCCCACGAGCCTGCCCACCTGGGGGGAGCCGGTGAACAGGATGTGGTCCAGGGCCAGGTCCGAGAACTCCTGGGCGGTCTTCAGGTCCCCGCACACGACGGTGACCTCGTCCTCGCCGAGGTACTTGGACACGGCCCGGGCGAAGACCGTGCCGGTGCGGACGTGGACGTCGGTGAACTTGATGATCACCCGGTTGCCGGCGGCCAGCGCGTCCAGCGCCGGGCGGACCGCCAGGCCCACCGGAAGGTTCCAGGCGGTGATGATCCCGACGACGCCGAGCGGCTGCTGCTGGACGAAGGCCGGGACGGGACCGGCGACGGGGACCGGCTTCATCCATTCCTCCAGTCCTTCTCGCAGGACCTGGGACTCTCCGAGCAGGCCGAGTACCTCACCCGCCTTGGTCAGGGCCACCGGCCGCCGGCCGAAGTCCTCGGTCAGCGCGGCGGTCAGCTCTTCGGCGGCGTCGAGTACGGCGAGCACCAGCCGGTCGATCCGGTCGCGCCGGACCTCCGCGCTGGGCGGGCCCTCCCGGCGGAAGGCCGCCCGCTGCAGTTCGACGAGCCGGTCGAGTTCCTCACGGCTGACGTGGGCGGGGGCCGGGGCGGGGGTGGTAAGAGCTGTGGACATGCGAACTGGCTCCTCGAAGGGGGTCGTTGACTTCTGGCCGGTTGCCGGGACGCCGATGAACCGTGGCGAGTCCTCCCACCGCCGGTCGGCGCCCGCCGGGGCGGGTGCGCAGGAGGCACCGACGAGCAGGAAACGCTGGTGTCCGGTGCCATCGGCGGGCCGCCGGGTGACGGCGAAGCACCGGCCACTGACACGTACGGCGAAGGCGATCCCGGCGCCGATCCCGCACCCGTAAGGCGTCGTGATCCGTGTCATGACTGCCACGGTCCGCCACCGCCCACGGTTTACCCAGAGCCCCGCCGATCCTGGGGGTGACAGGACCAGGATCGGCGCGGCCGGCGGCCGTACCGTGGAAGGCATGGTGAACGACAACGCCCTCGGCGAGTACCTACGGGCCCGCCGCGAGCAGATCGGCCCCGAGGACGTCGGCCTCGCCTCGTCCGGACGGCGCCGGGTGCCCGGCCTGCGCCGGGAGGAACTGGCCCTGCTCGCCGGTATCAGTGCCGACTACTACCTGCGGCTGGAACAGGGCCGTGACCGCAACCCCTCCGCGCAGGTCCTCGACGCCCTCGCTCGCGCCCTGCACCTCGACCCGGACGCCAGCGCCCACCTGCACCGCCTCGCCCGCCCGGAGCGCTCCCGACGGCGCCCGGCGCCCCGCCGCCCGGAACGTGCCCCCGACGGCATCCGCCAGCTCGTCGGCAGCTGGCCGCACACGCCCGCCTACGTCCTCGGCCGCATGATGGACGTGCTCACCGCCAACCCGCTCGCCCAGGCCCTCACTCCGATCCTCACTCCCGGCACCAACCTGGTCCGCTCCACCTTTCTCGCACCCGCCTCCGCCGCCATGTACGGGGGGTGGGACGTCAACGCAGAGGGCATGGTCGCCGCCTTGCGGGCCCTCGTCGGCCCCGACGTCGACGACCCCGCCCTCAACGAACTCGTCGGCGAGCTGTCCGTGCGCAGCGAGCACTTCCGCAAGCTGTGGTCCCGGCACGAGGTCCGGCCCAAGCGCAGCGGGATCTTCACCTTCGAACACCCGCAGGTCGGCCCTCTCGAACTGCGTCAAGAGAAACTGCTGATCACCGACACCGACCGGCAGACCCTCGTCGTCTACCACGCCGAACCCGGCACCCCCACAGCCGAGCGCCTCACCCTGCTGGCCTCCCTCGCCTCCACACCGGAGTCCGCTCCCACCGAACGCGCCGCCCCGGACGTCCGGCGTCCATGAGCTGGGGGGGGACTCGGCGACGGCCGCGATGGTGTAGGCCATCAGGAGCAGTTCCGCCGGTCTCACGCCCCATGGGCGGCGCCATGCTCGCAGGCGGCGGTGATCAGTTCGGTGGTCGTGGACGACCAGCGGGTCGTGCCAGTGGCAGATGAGGTTCGTGCGCTCGCCGACGGTGTTGAGCGAAGCCATGCCTTGAGAGCGGCGGGGACGGGAGTACCCGAACCCGCGGTCCGCACGGCAGGGCCCGAGATTCTCGGGCTGTTCAGGAAGCCGCCCCCGGGAGAGCGTTCAGCCAGCTCCGCATGCGGGAGTTGAATCGCTCGGCGTTCTCCTGGTGGAGGAAATGCCCGTTCTCCTCCCACACCTCGACCTTGTCGTACGGCCCCAGTGGGAGTTGGCGCTCCCGGTCGGCACCCTTGGCGTCCGCGTACACGGCCAGTCGAGGACAGGCGCGGTCCCGCAGATAACCGGCGGCGTTGCGCCACCGCCCGAGTCCCTCGCTGCCCAACAGCCCGTGGATGCAACCGCCGACGACATGATCCGGCGTGCCCAGTACCCGGCGCCGGTGCCACGCTCTGAGGAACGGCGGTGTGCGCGGTGTGTAGAAGGCGCCGAACGCCTCCGCAGCGATCCCGGCGGCTCCCGGTCCGCCCATGGCCTCGACCACGGGATCGGTGAGGTCGTCGGCGGTGTAGACGGGGTCGACAAGAACGAGCGCCCTGACGAGGTCGGGTCGGCGCACGGCGAGCGCGGAGCCCACCACCGCGCCCATGGAGTGGCCCAGCACCAGGACGGGTCCTATGCCCAGCGCTTCGATCAGGGCGGCGGCGTCGTCGGCGAGGGTCTGCGGCAGATAGTCCCCGCGGGGCGCCGACGAACGGCCGTGACCGCGATGGTCGAGGGCGATCACCCGGTACCCCTGCGTCAGGAGGTCGGGGATCTGCCAGCTCCAGTCATGGGAGTCGCAGGCCCAACCGTGCAACAGCAGCACCGCCGGCCCCGAGCCCTCGTCGGTATGGAAGAGCCGCACGTCGTCGTCCCGGACGAAGAAGGCCATCGTGACGCTCCTTTGCGTAGGGCCGGCTCCCGGGGGAGGACCCGTCAACCGATGAACAACCTGGCGAGGTGCATCCTTGCCGCAGTCCAAAGCCCACGTACATGTCCGATTCCCTGACGCGCACGTGTCCGCAACGACAACGTGAAAGGCGCGGGGAGGGGCGGATCCGCTCGCGGGCGCAGCACAGCCTGGTCCTGCCACTCCTAGGGTCGGCAGGGCACTGGGTACGGCATGGACGGTCGCCGACCGTTGCTGGCATGACACTCATCAACACCCCGTTCGGACTCCGCTCCACCGCCGCCGAGGTCGTCGCCAGAGTCGACCTGACAGGAAGGCGGGCAATCATCACCGGTGGCTCCTCCGGGCTCGGACTCGAGACCGCCCGGGCCCTCGCGGCCGCCGGCGCCGAGGTCACCCTCGCGGTGCGTGACACGACAGCCGGAGAGCGGGCCGCGGCCGACATCACCGCTGACAACGGCAACAAGGACATCCACATCGCTCAACTGGAGCTGGCCGACCGGGCGTCGGTCGCCGCCTTCGTCGCCGGCTGGGACGGCCCCCTGCACATCCTCGTCAACAACGCGGGCGTGATGGCGCTGCCGGAGCGGGAACTGACTGCGGAGGGCTGGGAGAAGCAGTTCGCCGTCAACCACCTGGGGCACTTCGCCCTCGCGGTGGGCCTGCACGCGGCACTCACGGCTGCCGGGGACGCCCGGGTCGTCTCGGTCAGCTCCAGCATGCACCTGTCGTCGCCGGTCGTCCTCGACGACCTCCACTTCGCCTTCCGGCCGTACGACCCGATGCTCGCCTACGGCCAGTCGAAGACCGCCAACATCCTCTTCGCCGTCGGCGCCGCCGCGCGCTGGGCCGACGACGGGATATCCGTCAACGCCGCCTCGCCGGGCACCGCCATGACCAACCTCTTCCGCAACGTGCCGCGGTCGCAGGGCATGGGCGAGATGCTCAAGGGCGTCAAGGACCTGATCAAGACGGCGGCGCAGGGCGCGGCCACCCCCGTCCTGGCCGCCGCGTCGCCGCTGCTGGAGGGCGTCAGCGGCCGGTACTTCGCGGACTGCGCCGAGGCGGTGCCCGTCACCAGCCCGCCGTCGATGACCACGCAGGCCGCCGAACACATGAACGCCGTCGCCCCCTACGCGCTCGACCCGGCCGGCGCCGACCGGCTGTGGGAGGAGTCCCTGCGGCTCACCGGCGCGCGGTGACCAGGGACGCATGCCCTCACTGAACACCGACAGAACCAGAGACCCCACGGACCAGAGGAACCCAAATGCAGTACGACGAACTCGACCCCCGCACGCCCCTGCTCGTCGGCGTCGGCCAGGTGTCCGAGCGGTTGGGCGAACCCGGCTACCGCAAGCGCTCACCTGTCCAACTTGCCGCCGACGCCGCGCAGGAGGCCCTCGCCGACAGTGGCGCCGCCACAGAGGTCGCGGCTGCCGTCGACACGGTCGCCGGAGTCCGCCAGTTCGAGGTCTCGGCGCCCGGGATGCCCGCGCCGCTCGGCCGCTCCGACAACTTCCCGCGCTCGGTGGCGCATCGCCTCGGGGCCGACCCACTGCGCGCCGTCCTGGAGATCACCGGCGGCCACAGCCCTCAGCACCTGGTGACCGAACTCGCCGGGGCCATCGCGGCCGGCGAGTCGGAGGTGGCGCTGGTGTTCGGCGCCGAGGCCATCTCCACCGCCCAGGCCCTGGCCGGTGCCGAGGACCGGCCCGACTGGTCCGAGCAGGTGGGCGGCCGGCTGGAGGACCGCGGCTACGGCATGCAGGGACTGGCCAGCATGCACCTGAGCGCCCACGGACTGACCGACGCCCCCTCGCAGTACGCCCTGTTGGAGAACGCCCGCCGGGCCCGCCTCAAGCAGTCCCGGCAGGAGTACGCGGCCTCGATCGGCCGGCTGTTCGCGCCGTTCACCAAGGTCGCCGCCGCCAACCCGCACGCGGCCGCGCCCGTCGAGCGCTCCGCCGAGGAGCTGGTCACGCCGAGCGAGGCCAACCGTCCCCTGGCCGATCCCTACACCCGCTACGTCGTGGCCCGGGACAAGGTCAACCAAGGAGCGGCCGTCCTGCTCATGTCCGTCGGGGCGGCCAGACGGCTCGGGGTCCCCCAGGACCGGTGGGTCTTCCTGCACGGCCACGCCGACCTGCGGGAGCGCACCCTCATGGAACGCGCCGACCTCGGTTCGGCTCCCGCGCTGGTCGCCGCGGCGCACAGCGCGCTCGCCATGGCGGGCCTGGGCGTCGACGAGGTGGCCACCTTCGACCTCTACAGCTGCTTTCCGGTGGCCGTGTCCGTCGTCGCCGAGGGCCTCGGCATCGACCCCGAGAACCCGCGGGGTCTCACCCTCACCGGCGGGCTTCCCTTCTTCGGCGGTTCGGGCAACAACTACGCCATGCACGGCATCGTCGAAACGGTGCGCCGCGCACGTAGCGCGCCCGGCTCCTTCGGCTTTGTCGGCGCCAACGGCGGCTTCCTCAGCAAGTACTCGGTCGGCGTCTACTCCACGGCACCGGCGCGGTGGAAGCCCTCGGACGACGCCGGCCTGCAGGCCGAACTCGACGCGGTGCCCGCGCCCGTGGAGGCGAAGCACGCCGACGGCTGGGCAACGATCGAGACGTTCACGGTCAAGCACGGGCGGTCCGGGGACACGGGCATCGTCATCGGCCGGCTGGAGAAGGACGGCCGCCGCTTCGTGGCCATGACCCAGCCCGGCGACACCGAGACGCTCGACCTGCTCGCGGCTGAACAGCCCATCGGCGAACGGGTCTTCACGCGCTCCTTCGGGTACGGCAACCGCGTCACCACCACGGCGGAGCGCATGGAGGAACTCATCCCCACCCCGCCGCTGGTCCTGCGCGACTCCTACGAGTACATCACCGTACGCCGCGACGGCCACCTCCTGGAAGTGACCATCAACCGGCCCGAGGTGCGCAACTGCCTGCACCCCATGGCCAACGACGAGCTGGAACACGCCTTCGACTGCTTCTTCGCCGACCCCGACCTGTGGGTCGCGATCATCACCGGCGCCGGAGAGCAGGCGTTCAGCGCCGGCAACGACCTGCGCTACTCCTCCTCGGGCAAACCCATGTGGGTGCCGAAGAACGGGTTCGGCGGTCTCACCCACCGCGAGGGCATGACCAAGCCGGTCATCGCCGCGGTGAACGGCTACACCATGGCCGGCGGCTTCGAGATCGCCCTCGCCTGCCACCTCATCGTCGCTGACGCCACCGCGCAGTTCGCCCTCACCGAGGTCCGGGTGGGGCTGGTGGCCGGCGAGGGCGGAGCGATCCGGCTGCCGAGGGCGCTGCCGCCGAAGGTCGCCACCGAGATGCTCCTCACCGGACGCAGGATGGGAGCGGAGGAGGCGCTGCGCTGGGGCCTGGTCACCGAGGTCACCGATCCCGGCAAGGCCCTGGACGGCGCGCGGGAACTGGCCGCGCTCATCCTAGAAGGGTCCCCGGCGGCGATACGGTCCACCCTGCGGCTCATGACCGAGACCGCGGGCATCGCCGACACCGTCGCAGCGACCCGGCACCCGAGCGCCGTCCTGGACGAACTCTTCGTCAGCGAGGACGCCATCGAGGGCATGATCTCCTTCGCCCAGAAGCGCAAGCCGCAGTGGGTAGGCCGCTGACGGCCCCACAGGGTCGGCCCGGTCCGGGTGCTTGAAGGTCGCGGCATTCGGTTCATCGGGTCACAGGGGGTTCGTCCTCGTACCTGTCCTTCAGTACGGCGAGCACCTCCCGCAGACCCGGCACGTGTTCCTCGGCGGTCTTGCGCCATGCGATCCCGGCCCGCAGGCCCATGGCGGGTTCGTCGAGCGGTACGACGCGGAAGGCCGGGGAATCGTAGATCCGCGTGGCGGGGAGGTCGTCACCGAGAACGGTGATCGCCAGGGCGCCGGTGCGCAGGACATGGGTGGCGAGCTGCACCAGGTCGTTGTGCGGGAGGTCGACGAGCCGGGTGACCCCGGCCTCCACAAGCGCCGCCCTGCTCTCGGCCACCACGGAGGGATGCACCTTGGCGGAGGTCATGAGCACCTGCCGACGGCGCAGATCCCGCAGGGTCAGCGAGGGGCGGTCGGCGAACTCGTCGTCGGCCGTCATCGCCACGCCGAACGAGCCCCGGGAGATGAGCAGGCTCTCCAGGGCGGCCTGGCCGACCGGGAGATGAACGACGGCCAGGTCGATGTGGCCCGCGGCCAATTCCTCAAGGAGTTCGGCCGAGGGAGCGAGAGTGATGGGCAGTTCGACGTCCGGGGCGATCTCTCCGTAAACGGCAAGGACGGCGTCCAGGACCTTGGGCGGGGCCAGCGGAGCCGCCCCGACCCGGCAGAGCGCGGCATCCGCATGGTCGCGTGCGAGGTCGTGCAGGCCCTCGAAGGCGCGGACCACCTCGTGCGCCCGTTCGCGGAAGACGTCGCCGAAGGATGTCAGTTCCACGTGGTGATGCTCACGGACGAACAGCTCACGGCCGAGTTCGTGCTCAAGCTCCCGGATACGGCGGCTCAGCGGTGAGGCGGTCACATGCAGGCGCTCCGCTGCCCTGCCGAAGTGCAACTCGTCGGCGACTGCGAGGAAGTAGCGGAGCTGCTGGATGTCCACGGGACCAGTAGATCACCGGTCCCGCGCCCGGCTCCAGACACCTGCGACGTTGCCGTTCCGGACACGTGCACATCAGCGAAACGGACGTGTACAGATGCCTTCGGCCGGGGCGAGGCTGGTTCAAGGAAACACGGAGTTCAAACGGCCGACACGCAGCCGTCGCAGATCTCCGACGCGCGCCGGTACGGCCGTTCGTCCCCCGTACCCCGGACGTGACCCTCCCTTCGCCTCGGCCTCGGGCAGGTCCGCCATGCCCCGCGTCGGTGTGCGGCGCGGCAGGCCCGGTTTCGGAGGCGGACGATGAGCGAAACAGTGATCGGCGTTGCCACGCAGGCCCCTTTGCAGGGGGTGCGGGTGGTGGACACCACAGACGGGCGGGGCGAGGGAGTGGGCCGCTTCCTCGCGTCCCTGGGTGCCGACGTGATCCTGGTGGAACCGCCGGGCGGCGCCCGCGCCCGACACAAAGCCCCGCTGCACGGGGAGACCAGCCTCTACTTCGCCGTCCGTAACGCGGGCAAGCGGGGCGTCACCCTCGACCCGGAGACCGGGGAGGGCAGCCGCGCCCTGCTCACGCTGCTGGAATCGGCGGACATCTGGGTCGAGTCCGAACGGCCGAATGCACCCGACCTGGCGTACGAGCGGGTGGCAGCCCGCAACCCGCGGCTCGTGCTGCTCACGGTGACCGACTTCGGGCTGACCGGACCGTACGCGGGCTACGCCGCGACCGACGCTGTGCACGCCGCCCTCAGCGGCCTCCTGTCCCGCTCCGGCCTGCCGGGGCGCCCGCCGCTGCCACCGCCCGGGTCGATCGTCACCGAGGCCGCCAACATTCAGGCCGCCCTGGTGGCGCTGCTCGCCCACTACAACAGCCTTCAGTCCGGGCGTGGCGACCACGTCGACTTCTCCGTGCACGAAGCCACCACCCAGGTCATCGACCCCGGCTTCGGCATGGGCGGTTCCGCCACCGGAGGGCTCCGCCCCGCCGACATGCCGCCCGGCCGGCCCTCCGCCGGGCACCTGTACCCGATCTTCCCCTGTGCCGACGGACTGGTCCGCATCGCGGTGCTCAACCCCCGTCAGTGGCACGGCATGCGGGCCTGGCTGGGGGAACCGGAGGAGTTCACCGACCCGCGCTACGACAACATCGCCCTGCGCTTCAAGGAAGCCGGCCGGATCCAGGCCCTGATCGCAGCCCTGTTCGCGGACCGCACCCGCGACGACCTCGTACGCCAGGGCCAGGAGCACGGCGTCCCCATCGCGGCCGTGCTGAGCCCTGGCGAGGCTCTGCGCGCCGAGCACTACCTGGAGCGCGGCGCGCTCACGGACACCGAACTCGCCCCGGGTCTCACGGCACGCGTGTCCGCCGGCTTCCTGGAGGCCGACGGAGTCCGCATGGCTCCGCGCCGAAGGGCCCCGCTGCCGGGAGAACACAACGACGAGGTGTTCGCCGAAATTCGCGCCATCGGGGCTGGAAACCCCGAAACGCGGCCGGAGAGCACGCGGCCCGAGCGCACGCACCCCCTCGCCGGTCTACGCGTCCTCGACCTCGGCGTGATCGTCGCCGGAGGCGAGCTCGGCCGGATGCTGGCCGACCACGGCGCCGACGTGATCAAGGTGGAGAACCGTGCCTTCCCCGACGGCGGACGGCAGTCCCTCACCGGCGAGGTGATCACCGCGTCGGCCTCCTGGGGACACCGCAACAAGCGCGGACTGGGCCTCAATCTGCGCGATCCGCAGGGCGTCGCCCTGTTCAAGCAGCTCGCCGCGGAAGCGGATGTCGTCCTGTCCAACTTCAAGCCCGGCACTCTCGAATCCCTCGGGCTCGGTCCTGACGTCCTCCTGGCCCTCAACCCTCACCTGGTGATCGCCGACAGCAGTGCCTTCGGGACGAGCGGACCGTGGAGCCGCCGTCTTGGCTACGGCCCGCTGGTGCGCGCCTCGACCGGCCTGAGCGACCTGTGGCGCTATCCGGGCGACGCGAACGGACACAGCGACTCGATCACGATCTATCCGGACCACGTGGTGGCACGGGTCGGTGCAGCGGCCGTGATCGCCCTGCTGGTTCGGCTGCACAGCCTGGGGCGGGGCGGAACGGTCGGCATCGCGCAGGCCGAGGTCATCCTGGACGCGCTGGCGGAACAGTTGACGGGTGAGTGGCTCGTCCCGGGTCTGCCGCACGTCACTGCGGACGGAGTGTATCCCTGCGCGGGAGACGATCAGTGGTGTGTGATCGGGGTGCGCGACGAGGCCGACTGGCACCGGCTGTCTGCCACCGTCGGACGCCACGACCTGGCCGCCGACCCGGACTTGGCCGACGCCGAGGGACGCCGCGCCCACCGAGCCCGGATCGACGAGGCCATCTCGTCCTGGACGCAGACACGCACCCCCCATGAGGTCACCGAGCTGCTCCAGGCGGCCGGCGTCCCGGCGGCGCCCATGCTGCGCGTGGGCGAGCTGCTGAGGGACCCGCAGCTGGCGGCGCGTGGCTTCTTCGCCGAGCTGCGGCAGCCGACGCTCGATGAGCCGCTGCCCGCCGAGGCCCGCCTCGCCCACTCCCTCCACCTCGCCGACCCGCCACTGCGCCCCGCTCCGCTGCCCGCCGAACACACCCGCGAGCTGAGCCGCGAACTCCTCGGCCTGTCCGACGCCGACATCGATCGGCTCATCGCCCGAGGAGTACTCGAAACCTACGCGTCCGCCAAGGAGACACAACCCATGAATCCCACCCCCCAGCCGGTCCTGGTGGAACGTCACGGCCACGTCATGGTCATCACCATCAACCGGCCCGAGGCCCGCAACGCGATCAACGCGGCCGTCACCCGAGGTATCGGCGCGGCACTGGAGGAGGCCGACAAGGCCCCGGAGGTCCGCGCCGTCGTCATCACCGGCGCCGGCGACAAGGCGTTCAGCGCTGGCGCGGACCTGAAGGCGGTGGCCCGCGGCGAGGACATCATGCCGCCGGAGACGAAGGAATGGGGCTTCGCCGCCTACGTCAACCACCACATCGGCAAGCCGACCATCGCCGCCGTGCGGGGCTTCGCCCTCGGCGGCGGCACGGAGATCGCGCTGGCCAGTGACCTCGTCGTGGCGTCAGAGGACGCGTCCTTCGGGCTGCCGGAGGTCAAGCGGGGCCTGCTCGCCGGCGCCGGCGGTGCCTTCCGTCTCGCGGCCCAGCTTCCGCCCAAGGTCGCCATGGAACTGCTGCTGACCGGCGACACGCTGGACGCCGCCACCGCCAGGTCGCTCGGCCTGGTCAACCGGGTCGTGCCCGGTGACCAGGTGCTGGCCGAGGCACTCTCCCTGGCCGAACGCATCTCCGCCAACGCCCCGCTCTCCGTCCAGGCCAGCAAGCGCATCGCGCGCGGCATCAACGACGGACGGATCGATACCGAGCAGAGCGCCTGGAAGCTCTCCGACCAGGAAGCACAGGGGATCTGGGTGTCCCAGGACGCGCAGGAAGGCCCGCGGGCCTTCGCCGAGAAGCGTGCCCCCGTCTGGCAAGCCCGCTGACAACCGGTCCGCGAAGAAAGGCAGTTGACCATCGTGACCACTGACACCGCCCGAGGCCCCGTCATCGCAGGCCTAGGCATCACGGAGACGGGCAAGGTCTACGGCCGTAGCGCCGCCGACTTCGCGGCCGACGCCGTCCGCCGCGCCGCCGACGACGCGGGTCTCGCCCTCTCCGACATCGACGGCCTGCTCACCAGCAGCGGCGTCATGCCGGGCGTGGGACTGAGCCTGCAGACCGAACTGGGCCTGCGCGACCTACGGCTGCTGTCCGAGATGCAGGCGTACGGCTCCACCGCCGGCGGCATGGTGCAGTACGCCGCGATGGCGGTCCGCGCCGGCATGGCCGAAGCCGTCGCCTGCGTCTTCGCCGACGCACCGCTCAAGGAGAAGACCTCGGCGGGCGCTCTCTACTCGGGCGCGGGCCTCGGCACGTCCGGCTGGATGGGACTCACCGCGGCGGCCGGGATGATCAGCGCCACCCCCCAGTACGCGGTGGCCGCACGCCGCCACATGGACACCTACGGCACCACCAGCGAGCAGCTGGCCCACATCGCGGTGGCCCAGCGGGCCTGGGCGGGCATGAACCCACGGGCCCAGTTCCGCGAACCGATCACGGTCGAGGACCATCAGGCGTCGAGGCTGATCGCCGAGCCGTTGCACCTGCTCGACTGCTGTCTGGTCAGCAACGGCGGCGTCGCCGTGATCGTCACCACCGCCGAACGCGCCGCCCATCTGCGCAAGCCACCGGTCCACCTGCTGGGCTGGGCGCAGGCCCACCCCGGCTATCCGATGAACCGCGACAGCGACCTCGGCCTGGTCAGCGGCGCCGCCCAGGCGGGCCCGGCGGCCCTGAAGATGGCCGGGGTCACCGTCGAGGACATCGACGTGGCCGAGCTGTACGACTGCTACACCTTCACGGTGCTCCTCACCCTGGAGGACTACGGGTTCTGCGCCAAGGGCGAGGGCGGGGCCTTCGCGGCGAGCGGGGCGCTCGCCCCTGGCGGGTCACTGCCGGTCAACACGGGCGGCGGTCAGCTCTCCTCGTACTACCTGTGGGGCATGACCCCACTGTCCGAGGCCGTCATCCAGGCCCGCGGCGAGGCGGGCGAACGCCAGGTGCCCCGGCACGACGTCGTCCTGGTCAGCGGCAACGGCGGCTGCTTCGCCCACCACTCGACGCTCGTCCTCAGCCCCCACGCCCGCGCCTGAGCCCTGGAGCCACCATGACCGTGCCCGTCATCCACCGCGACACCGCCACCGAACTCTTCTTCGACTCCACCGCACGCGGGGAACTCCTGATCCGCCGCTGCGCCGGCTGCGGGGCGCATGCCGCTCCCCAGTCCACCGCATGCCCCGGCTGCCAGAACCCCGCGACAACATGGGCGGCGGCCGCCGGGACCGGCACCGTGGTCGCCTGGACGGCCGTCCATGGCCGCCCGGGCGACGGCGCTCCCGCCTCCGAGGCCGTGTCGGCGCTCATCGAACTCACCGAGGGGCCCTGGCTCTACGCGCCCCTGCGGAACCTGGGTCCCGGTGAGCGTCCCTGGGCCGGGATGTCCGTGGTCGTCGCCTTCGAACGCCCCGAGGGCGGCGAGGCGATTCCCGTCTTCCGCCCCGCCGTCTGAACGCCGTACGAAGGAAGCCCCCGCATGAGCGCTATGCCCCTGAACGCCGCAACGCCCCTCCCGGTCAGCCCCCCGGCCGACCTCCAGCGCCGACTCCTCGACGCCCAGCGCGCCGCCTTCCTCGCAGAAGGACCTCCCACCGTCGACGTGCGGCTCGACCGCATCGACCGCTTCCTCGCCTGCGTCCTGGAACACGCCGAGGAACTGTCCGTCGCCCTGGACGCCGACTTCGGCTCGCGCCCCCCGCTGGCGAACCTCGCGAGCGACATCGTCAGCGCCATCCCCGGCGTGGAGCTGATCCGCCGAGACCTGGCGGCGTGGATGGCGGACGAGGAGATCCCCCGCTCCGCCGAAGCCGGGACGCCCGCCTTCGTCCAGACCCGCCCGAAGGGTGTGGTCGGGGTCGTCGGGCCCTGGAACTTCCCGGTCGCCCTCGTCGTCCAGCCCGCGATCGAGGCGCTGGCCGCCGGCAACCGCGTGATGATCAAGTTCTCGGAGGTGCCCGAGCGGACCGCCGAGGTGTTCGCCCAGGCCGTGGCCACACGCATGGCCCCCGAGGAAGTGGTCGTCATACGCGGCGATGTCACCACCGCGTCGGCGTTCTCCTCACTCCCCTTCGACCACCTCATCTTCACCGGCTCCCCCGGGGTCGGTGCCAAGGTGGCCGCGGCCGCCGGGGCGAACCTCGTCCCGGTGACACTGGAGCTGGGCGGGAAGAACCCCGTCGTCCTCGGCTCGGACGCGGACGTCGCCCAGGCCGCCGAACGCGTCTCCGGCGTACGGCTGCTGAACGGCGGTCAGATCTGCCTCTGCCCGGACTACGTCTTCGTCCCCCGAAGCCACGTGGACGCATTCGTCGGCCGGTACCAGCAGGCCGTCCTGAGGCACTTCCCCACCTGGCTGGACAACCCGGACGTGGTCTCGATCGTCGACGACAAGAACTTCGACCGGGTCACGGCGCTCGTCGCCGACGCCGAGGCGAAGGGCGCCCGCGTCGTGACCATCGCCGCGCCGGAGGAGGTCGACGCTCTACCGCGACGCGTGGGACGTCGGATAGCGCCCACCGTGCTGCTGGACGTGACCGAGCACATGACCATCGCGTCGGAGGAGGTCTTCGGACCTGTCCTCGTCGTGTACCCGTACGACGACCTCGACGAGGTCATCGCCTACGTCAACGCCCGGCCCAGCCCGCTCGCCGCCTACTTCTTCGGATCCGACGGACCCGAGTTCCAGCGGTTCATCACCCGCACCACCTCCGGTGGAGTATCCCGCAACGACCTCGCCGTCCACTGGGGCATCGAGGGCGCACCGTCCGGCGGCGTCGGGCGCAGCGGCATGGGCGCGTACTCCGGGAGGACCGGCTTCCTGACGTTCAGCCACCGCCGGACCGTGGCCGCCAGCACCTCTCCGGTCGGGCTCGCCCAGCAGATCCTGCCCCCGGCCGGAAAAGCCGAGACGGACGCCCTGCGCGGCTTCGTGGCCCAGACCCTCGACGCCATCCGGCACCGCACCCTCGGCATCGAGCCGGCAAGCCGGCCCTGAGAAGACCGTCTGCGCCAGGAGGACGACATGCGCACCCAGGCCGCCGTTTCCCACGGACCCGACACCGGCTTCACGATGGAGGACATCGAGATATCCGACCCGCGCCCCGACGAGATCCTCGTCCGCCTCACGGCGACCGGCGTCTGCCACACCGATCTGGCCACCAAGGCCATGCTGCCCGTCGGCGTCCCCGCCGTGTTCGGGCACGAGGGCGCCGGCATGGTGGAAGCCATCGGCGCCGAGGTCACCGGCGTGCGGCCCGGCGACCACGTCGTCCTGAGTTACAGCAGCTGCGGCAGCTGTACGCGGTGCGCCACCGGACACCGGTCGTACTGCGAGCGGTTCGAAGCCCTCAACGCCGCCGGACGCCGCCCGGACGGCAGTGCGACCCTCACCGGCCGGGACGGCGACGCGTGGTCCTCCTTCTTCGGCCAGTCGAGCTTCGCCCGCCACGCGATCACCACGCGCGAGAACGTGGTCGTCGTCCCCGAGGGCACCGACATGGTGACCGCCGCGCCCATGGGCTGTGGGTTCCAGACAGGCGCGGGATCGGTGGCGAACGTGCTGCGGCCCGGCCCGGACTCCAGCCTGGTCGTGTTCGGAACCGGCGGGGTCGGCATGGCGGCGGTCATGGCGGGGGCCGCGCTGGGCGTCGGGACCATCGTCGCCGTCGACCTCTCCGAGCAGCGGCTCGATCTGGCGGCGCAGGTGGGCGCCACCCACACACTCGACGGAGCCGGTGAGGACACCGTCGGCCGGATCAGGGACCTCACCTCGGGAGGCGCGACCCACGCCTTCGACACCACCGGGGTCCCCACCGTGATCCGCGACGCCGCCCGCGCGCTCGCCCCTCTGGGTTCCCTGGCTCTCGTCGCCGTCGGCACGACGGACGCCGGCATCGACGTCAGAGACCTCATCGGCTACGGAAAGACGGTCCGGGGCTGCATCGAGGGCGACGCGAATCCGCAGGACTTCGTCCCGCTCCTGCTCGACTGGCACGCGCAGGGCCGCTTCCCCGTCGACCGGATCGTCACCGCCTTCCCCTTCGAGGAGATCAACGAAGCGGTCGCGGCCATGAAGACAGACGTCGTCAAACCCGTCCTCACCTTCTGAGCCGGGGGCAGGCCGATGCCCCCGCACACAAGCCTCGCAATCCCGGGAGAGATCTGGCATGGCACGACTGAACGGCAAGGTCGCCGTCATCACAGGCGCTGCACGCGGCATGGGCGCCGCACACGCCCGGCGCTTCGTCGAGGAGGGCGCGTCCGTCGTGATCACGGATGTGCTGAAGGACGAGGGCGAGGCTCTCGCCGCCGAACTCGGGGCGCAGGCGCGCTTTTTCGCCCACGACGTCACCGACGCCGTCGGGTGGCACCAGGTGGTCACGCTCGCGGAGGAGACGTTCGGCCCCGTCGCCATCCTGGTCAACAACGCCGGTGTCGGCCAGGTCCGCCCGCTGCTGGACATGACCGAGGCGGAGTACCGCCGCGTCGTCGACATCAACCAGCTCGGCGTGTTCCTGGGCATGAAGGCGGTCATCCCGTCCATGAGGCGCCTCGGCGGCGGCTCCATCGTGAACGTCTCCTCGACGTCCGGCCTGGTGGGCAGCCCCGCGGGCGCCGCGTACAGCGCGTCGAAGTTCGGGGTACGTGGCCTGACCAAGTCCGTCGCGGTGGAGTTCGCCGCCGAGGGCATCCGGGTCAACTCCGTCCACCCGGGCGTCATCGTGACCCCGATGACGGACGAGTACGGCTTCACCGGCGACCACCCCGCCATCCGCGCCACCCCCATGCGACGCCCGGCCCAGCCCGAGGAAGTCACGGCCCTCGTGCTCTACCTGGCCTCGGACGAGTCCAGCTTCTCCACCGGTGCCGAGTTCGTCGTGGACGGCGGCCAGACCGCGCTGTGACCGACCGCGTCTCCTGCGCCGACCGAAGGGCGCGGGGGCGACCACGTATCAGGTGCACGGGCACACAAGCGGCCGCCAGGCCGCACGCATCGCCGACGGACTCCATTCCGTGAACGCCCTGAACCGCTCCAACCCTGTGAGGAACCGCATGCCTGCCGCCACCCCTCTGATTCCCATGACGCCCGACGAGGTGTCGAGCTTCGCCCAGAGCGTGCGAGGGACGCTCGCGCGCCACTGGTCCGGCCCCGTCGCCGCCCCCGAAGCCGATCTCCTGAAACTCTGGCAGTCCGCCGCCGAGCAGGGCTGGCTGGAGCTCGGCGCCGCGGGAGCACTCGCCGCCGCCGTCGCGGCGGTGCGTGAACTCGGCCGGGCGGCCTGCCCGTTGCCCGTGATGGACGCCTTCGTGGCCACCCGTCTCCTCGCCCATGACGAGAACCTGATCGACGGCATCGGACGCGGCGAGGTGCGCGTCGTCGCCTGCGTCGGTGACGGCAGCGAGCCGCAGGTCCGGCACCTGGACGCGGGCCGGCAGGCCACCCACCTGCTCACCTTCCCCGCGACCGGCGGCACGGCGGTGCTGCGCCCCGTGAAAGGGACGGTGGAGACGGCCGGCCTCGCCGTCCCGGCCTGGTCCACGGTGACACCGGGTGAGTCAGCGGTCACCACGGAGATCGACGCGGACACGGCCGACGAGGCGGTGGTCCTGCTCCGCCTCCAGCTGGCCGTCCGGGCCCTCGCGGCAGCCGAGCACTCCCATGAGATGGCCGTCGAGCATGCCAAGCAACGACGCCAGTTCGGCAAGATCATCGGTTCCTTCGGGGCTGTCCAGCAGCGCACCGCCACCTGCCAGATCGACGTCGGCGCGGGCAACCTCCTGGTCGCCGACGCCGTACAGGCTCTGGAGAACAATCTGCCCGACCGGCTCCTCTCAGCCGAGATCGCCGTCGAGCACGCCCGTACCGCCGCCCCCCGCGTCCAACTCGGAGCACACCACACTCTCGCGGCCATCGGCTACTTCGAGGAGCACGACGCCCCCTGGCTGTTCCGCCGCGTCCACGGCGACATCGCCCGTCTGCGGACCCTGCCCCGCGCCTTTGGCGACGTGGCCGACATCCTCGTCGAGGGCACCGGATCACTGCCGACGGGCGACTTGGGCGAGACGGGCGAGGCGTTCCGCACCGAGGTCCGCGCCTTCTTCGACGCGTACGCCGAAAAGCTCGGCCGCATCGAGATGGGCGAGGACGCGGAACTGGTGCGAGCGGTCGCGGACCGCGGCTGGCTCGGCCTCACCTGGCCCGAGGAAGCAGGCGGGCGGAGTGCCTCGCTGAGCGAACAGGTCGTCCTCAACGAGGAGGCCGCCTACCGGCGGGCGCCCGTCGTCAAGGCGCTCGGCGCTGTCTCACTGCTCGGCGACTCGATCCTCAGGCACGGCACACCGGAGCAGAAGGAACGGTTCCTGCCGCTCATCCGGAACGGACAGCTGACCTTCTGCCTCGGCTACAGCGAACCGGAGGCCGGTTCCGACCTCGCCTCGCTGCGCAGCCGCGCGGTCCGCGACAGCGAGGGCTGGGTGATCAACGGGCAGAAGCTGTGGACGAGCGGCGGTCACGAGGCGGACTGGGTGTGGCTGGCGGTACGCACCGACCCGGACGCCACGCCCCGGCACGCGGGCATCACCATGTTCCTTGTCCCTATGAACACCCCCGGCATCACCGTGCAGCAGCACCGGGCGCTGTCCGGCGAGATCTCCTGCACCGTCTTCTACGACGACGTCCGGGTCCCGGACGACCTGCGCGTTGGCGAGGTGAACGGCGGCTGGAAGGTCATCACCGATTCCCTCGCGAGCGAGCGCGTCGCCATGGGCAACATCGCCGCCGTCCTGCACCGCCAGCTCGACGACCTGCTGGCCCTAGCCCGTCGAGACCCCGGCGCCGCAGTCGGCCCGCGCGGCTCCCACGCCCGCGCCCTGGTGACGGAACTGGCCGTCGGCGTGCAGGCCACCCGTGTCCTGGTCGCGGCAGGGCTCCGGGCCGCCGGCCAGAGCAGCGGCGAGCGCCTCGCGGCCCCCATGGCCGGCGTCCTGGCAGGTGAACTCGCCGAGAGGTTCGGCGAGGTCGTCCTGGACATCCTCGGCCCCGACGCCGCGCTGTCGGCATCCGCACCCGGCGCGCTCGGCGGCGGGGCCTTCGAATACGGGCTGCGCCTGTCCATCATGTACGTCGTCGGCGGCGGAACGAACGACATCCAGCGCGGCATGATCGCCCAGGGCCTGGGCCTGCCCCGCTGATCACCTGCGTTTCTGTCGTCGTGCTGTCAGTCCTCGCTGCCGACGCGTTCGTCCTCGCTGTGGGCGATCCGCCAGAGGAGGACGGCCACGGTGGCACGTTGGCGTCCGCCGGGCTTGGTGACCGCGTAGCCGAGCTGGGACGACAGCCAGGACAGGCGGTCCTGGAGGGTCGAGTGGTGGATGTGCAGGCCGGTCGCGGCCTGCCGCAGGCTGGCCTGGTCGAGCACGGCCTGGAGGGTGTCGATCGCCCAGGGGCGGGTGAGGAGTACCTGGTCCAAGCGGTGCACGTCATCGGTTGCGGCCGCCTCCCGCGGTGTGATCCGTTCGGCGAGGACGGCGAGGGCTCCGAGGTCGTCGTACGCCACCAGGGACGGGCCGGGGCCGTCCACGCGGTCGGTCAGCCGCAGCGCGACCCGGGCCCGCTCCAGGGCGGCCGGGAGGTGGGCCCGCACCTGGGCGACGGCTGTCCCGGCCCGCAGGTCCCGGTGCGGATCCGGTGCTCCGGGAACCAGAGCGACGGCGTGGGCGCCGATCCGGGTGGCGCGCGGCCCGAGCGGGCCGGGGAACGTGGTGGCGACGACGGTCACGGGGCAGGTGAGGTGCAGTATGCCGAGGGCTTCGACCCGGTCGGCATCGGAGACATCGGGGTCGCAGGCGATCCGCACCGCCGCGGCGGCGCTGTGACAAGCGAAGTCGCCCGTGAGCGTCCGAACGGCGCGGGCCGAGCGTTCGAGGATGAGGGCGTCCAGCGGCCTCGCCTCACCGGTCCGTTCCAGCCAGACCCACGAACCGGGACTCCCCGGCACCGCCGCCCGGGCCAAGGAACAGCTCTCGGCCTCGGGCAGTGGGTGTCCCCATGAGTCGTAGCGGCGGGTGATACCCCGGCCCGCGTCGTGCAGGCCGGCGGGGCACCCCGCCAGCGCCGCCGTCGCCCGGACCACGGCGGCGACCGAGGCCCGTTCCTCGGTCAGGCAGTCGAAGTGGTCGATGACGCGCAGCGCGCCGGCCGCCGCGTCGTCGGTGACCTCCAGCCTGCCGATGAGTTCATGCATGCCGACCTCCCGGGCCACTATCGCCCCGTGGCATGGCTGGGAGCCAGTCCGTCCGTATCAGTCTTCGAGAGCCCGCCGGATGAACTCCTCGCGGGTGGCGGCGGAGGCCCGCGACAGCGCGGCGTGGGCCGCCATTCCGTCGAACGCGTGGAAGCCACCGCCCCACATGTGGAGGTCGACGCTCACCCCCGCCTCGGACAGACGGCGGGCGTAGATCAGGATCTCGTCGCGGAAGACCTCGGCCGAGCCGGTGTCGAGGTAGGTGCGGGGCAGTCCGCTGAGGTCCTCCGCCCGGGCCGGAGCGGCATAGGGCGAGACGTCGGGGCCGCCGCGGCGGTCTCCCAGCAGGGCGGTCCAGCCGTACAGGTTGCTGTTGCGGTCCCAGATGCCCTCGCCGTCCAGCATGCGGCTGCTGTGCGTCTCGAAGCGGTCGTCGAGCATGGGGCACACCAGTACCTGGTGGCTCAGCCTGGGGAAGGCCCGGTCGCGGGCGAGGAGCGCGGTGCCGGCCGCGAGACCGCCTCCGGCGCTGCCCCCGGCGATGAGGAGCCGCTCGGGGTTGATGCCCAGCTCGGCAGCGTGTTGCGCCGTCCACACGAGCCCGGCGTAGCAGTCCTCGACCGGGGCGGGGTCAGGGTGTTCGGGGGCCAGGCGGTACTCGACCGACACCACGACCGCACTGCCGTCGGCCACGAAGGGCAGGAGCGCAGCCACGCCTGTCCTTCGGTCCCCGGAGACCATCCCCCCGCCGTGGATGTGGAAGACGCCCCCCGTGGGGCCGCGGTCCTCGACCGGGCTGAGGATCAACAGCGTGATGTCCGGTGCTCCTTCCGGTCCGGGGACCTGGCGCTCCTCCACTCTCACCCGGCCGGCCGCCGTCAGGTCCACCGGTGCCATGCCGGGTATCCCCTCGGTCGCGAACCGTCGGGTCGCGGCGAGGGTTTCGTCGGACAGGGGCTGCATGGCGGCCGTTATCGCTTCCAGGACGGGCGCGAGTTCAGGATCGAAGGGCGGCCGGGTGGTCGTGGAGCCGAGGATGTCTGCTGTCGTCCGGTCGGTCATAACGGTCCTTGCGGCATGGGTGGCCAGTGAGGTGGAGGTGCCCTCCACTCTCAACGGCGGGAGTGGACGGAGGAACCCGCAGTTGGCGGGAAGATCCCTCACTCCGCCCGCCATGTGGCGGGCGGAGTGGCGTGCGCGGCGCGCGGCCCGCACTGGCAGGCCGGCACTGTCCTCCCGTGGTTCAGCCGGTCACGCGGAAGGTGGCATCGGCACGTTCCGTGGCGGTGGTGACCGGGTCGAGCCTCAGCTGGTACGCGTAGTGGCGGATGTACCGGCCGGGATAGTTGTACGACTGGAACGACGACCAGGACGTGTCGGCGAGCCCCGCTACCTGGCGGAAGGTGGCGTCCGCCGCGAACTGGGCGGTGCCGTCGTTGTAGGCGAGCTGGAAGTCGAATCCAGAGTGCCGCAGGAAGTACCCGGGGTAGTTCACCGACTCGAAGGAGACGGTGCCGGAGCCCACCAGGCCGGCCCTGACCCTGAACTGGGCGTCCTCGGCGGGGCTGACGTTCGGGTCGATGCGCACGTCGAAGCCGGTGTGCCGGACGTAGCGGTCCTGGAAGTTGTACGACTGGAGCCGGCTGACCGCGGTGTCGGGCCAGCGCGCGAGCACGCGGCTGTCCTCGGCGGCCGTCAGGGTAAGGATCGACCCGTGCCGCTTCGTGGTCCCGCCCAGGTCGTAGCTTCCGGAGGCCGGGAGCTGGTAGGCGGCGGGGGCGGACGGGTCGGTCGTCAGGACCGGCAGGTAACCGCGGCCCGTGGAGTACTGGTCGAGGTACAGGGACCACTCGTCCCGGTCCCGGAACTTCATCCACATCGGGCCTTCGACCTGCGAGCCGGTCAGGCCGATGCCGGAGAGGTTGCCGAGACTGGTCCAGGTGCCGAGGATCGAGTTGCTGCCCTCGATCGTGATCTGGCCGTCACCGGAGGCGCGCACGTAGCGGTAGTCGCCGACACCGGACGGCACCTCGACGATCTGGGTGTCGATGATGTTCTGGGTGCCGGGGCGGTCGATGTAGAGCTGCGGGGTGGTGACGGTACGGAATTCCGAGGTGCGGGCGTAGTAGATGCGGTGCTTGAGCACGCCGTCGAGGGTCGCGTTCGTCGCCCAGTACAGGACGTAGTCGCCCGTCTCCGGGTCCCAGATCGCCTCCGGGGCCCACGCGTTGCGTCCGTCGGGGATCGCACCGGCGACGTTCAGCAGCCACGGCTGCGACCAGGTGACCAGGTCCCGCGACTCCCACACCACGAGGTTGCGGCTGCCGTTGTACACGGCGGCGTCCCACGACTGCCCGCAGCCGATGCACAGATCGGTCGCGATGATCCAGTACCGGTCACCGTCCGGAGAACGCACCAGGGAGGGGTCGCGCACCCCGCGCGTACCCACCGTGGAACGCAGGGCCATCCCGCCGCCGTTGAGGTCCGTCCAGTTCAGGCCGTCCGTGCTGTGCGAGAAGTAGATCTGCTGGCCGGTCGCCCCCTCCCCGATGAAGTGCGTCATCAGATACCCCGGATCGGCCGCGACGGCCCGCTGCGGTGCGGTCAGGACCTGACCGGTGAAGAGGAGGCAGGCGGCGATCCATATCGCCGTCAGCCGGGAGAGAAGCGCGGACATGTGCGTTCCTGTCTATCTGCGGGTCCCACGAGTGATTGAGGGTGGAGCTGCCGGCGGAGGGGCTCTCACGCTTCTCCCAATTCCCGCTCGACACACACCCGTTGTTCGACTTTTCGGACAATGTCCGTAAGGTCGGACAGACGTTAGGGGTGTGGCGTTCGGTGCGTCAATACCTCCGACATGCCAGAGAGAACCGTGTGACCGAACCGGTCCTCGCCGTCAGCCCCGGCGTGGTTCGCGCACCACCACGATCTCCCCCGGCGCCAGCGTCACCGAACCGGGCGCGGGTTTGCCCGTCAGGAGTTCGACCGCGTCCTCGGCGACGGTCACCTCCGCGCCGTTTCCCGCGTGGTCGATCAGGAAGAGATAGTCCGCGTCCGGAGACCGGCGACGCACCGCCTCCACCCCCTCCGGTGCCGTGCGCACCGCCGCCACGCCCGCCTCGGTACGAATCCTGGTCAGCAGGGACGCGAGGGTGGCCGGGTCCGGGTTCGTGGCCACGTACCAGGCCACGCCGTCGCCGTGCGTGTGCCGTGTGACGGCCGGTACGCCCGTTAGCGGCCCCTCGGTGTACGAGACCACCGCCTCCGCGCCCTCCAGCCTCACCCGCTCCGACCACAGCGACCCCGTAGCGCCCCCGCTCAACGCCACCGACTCCTCGGGCTGCAACGGGAAGAGCTCGTCCGACCGGACGCCCAGCACTTCCCGGAACGCGCCCGGGTAACCCCCCAGCCGCACATGGCAGTTCTCGTCCACGGCCCCGCTGTGGAAGCCCACCGCCAGGCTGCCGCCCCGCTCCGCGAAACCGACGAGGTTGGCCGCTCCCTCGTCGTCGACCAGGTACAGGCTCGGCACCAGGACCAGGCGGTACGACGACAGGTCCGCGTCCGGGCGCACGAAGTCCACCGCCACGCCCGACCGCCACAACGGCTCGTACCAGCAACGGACTTGGTCCTCGAAGCGGAGTGCGGAGCTGGGTTGTGCAGGCAGTTCCGTGGCCCAGCGGGCGTTCCAGTCCCAGACCATGGCGACCTTGGCCGTGCCGGCGCTGCCCCGCACCTCCGCCAGCGCCTTGAGATCGGCTCCGAGCCGGGCCACGTCACGCCAGATCTGACTGTCGGTTCCCGCGTGCGGGACCATCGCCGAGTGCCACTGCTCGGCTCCCGCCCTCGACTGCCGCCACTGGAAGAAGGCGATGCCGTCCGCGCCGTGGGCCACGTGCGCCAGGGCGTTGCGACGCAACTCACCCGGTTTCTTCGCCCGGTTGACGTGCTGCCAGTTCAGCGCTCCGGTGGAGTGCTCCATCAGGAACCAGGGGCCGCCCGCCAGCGAGCGCATCAGATCGCCGCTGAGGGCGAGGTCGATCTCCGGTTCGGGGTCGTCGGCCATCAGGTAGTGGTCGTTCGCGACGACGTCCAGCTCCGGCGCCCAGCGCCAGTAGTCCAGCGGGTCGGCGCCCCGCATCACGATGAAGTTGGTCGTCACGGGAATCCGCGGGGCCGACACCCGCAGCACGTCCCGCTCCGCCTTGTACAGCGACAGCAGCTCGTCCGAGCAGAAGCGGCGCCAGTCCAGCAGTTGGGTCGGGTTGGGGCCGGCGCCGCTCGCGCGCGGGGGCAAGATCTCGTCCCAGTCGTAGTACCACTGGCTCCAGAAGGTGGTGCCCCAGGCGTGGTTCAGCGCGCCCAGATCGCTGTCGTACTTCTCCCTGAGCCAGCGGCGGAACGCCTTCGCGCTGGTGTCGCAGTAGCAGGCCCTGTTGTGGCAGCCGTATTCGTTGTGGACGTGCCACATGGCGACCGCCGGGTGGTTCGCGTACCGCTCGGCCAGCCTGCCCGTGATGCGCAGGGCGGCCAGACGGTAGGCGGAGCTCGACGGACAGAAGGTCTGCCGGCTCCCGTACGACAGCCGGCGGCCGTCGGCGTCGACCGGTAGCACCTCCGGGTGCGCGCGGGAGAACCACGCCGGCGGGGCCGCGGTCGGGGTGGCGAGGTCGGCGGCGATGCCGTTCTCGTGGAGAAGGTCCAGGATCTTGTCCATGCGCGAGAAGTCGTACACGCCCTCGGAGGGTTCCAGCAGGGCCCAGGAGAAGATGCCGACGCTGACGATGTTCACGCCGGCCTCGCGCATCAGGCGCATGTCCTCGGCCCAGACCTCCTCGGGCCACTGCTCGGGGTTGTAGTCGCCGCCGTAGGCGATGCCGGGGACGGAGAGTTCGGGTTTCGCGGTCACTGAAGTCCCTTGTGTCTCACTTGAGTCCGGACGTGGCGGTGCCGGCGATGAAGCCGCGCTGGAGGATCAGGAAGAGGATCAGGACGGGCACGATGTACATCACGGCGCCCGCCGCGACGAGCGTGTAGAGCCCGGTGCCGTGTTCGTTGACATAGCCGGTCGCGATCTTGACCGCGAGGGTGGTGCGGTCGTCGTCCAGCAGCAGGGCGGGCGCCACGTAGTCGCCCCAGCTCCAGCTGAAGGAGAGGATCAGGCTGGTGGCGATGACCGGCCAGGACTGCGGGAGGAAGATCCGCCAGAAGACGCGGATCTGACCGCAGCCGTCGATGATCGCCGCCTCCTCCAGTTCCTTGGGCATGTTGGTGAAGAACTGCCGGAAGAGGAAGACCAGGTACGGGGCTCCGCACAGGCCCCACAGCACCCAGGGGATGTAGGTGTTGACCAGGTGCGCCTTGACGAACAGCAGATAGGTCGGGATGAGGGTGATGATCGTCGGCATCATCATGGTCGACAGCAGGAGGCCGAAGACGATCCGCTTGCCCGGTGCGTCGAGACGGGCGAAGCCGTAGCCGGCCCAGGCGGAGGCGAGCGTGATCAGGACCGAGTAGAGGGCGGCGATGGTCAGCGAGTTGCGGGCGTAGCCGAGGTAGTCGAAGAAGGTCAGCGCCTGGGAGAAGTTCTCCGTGGTCAGGTGGTGCGGCCACCAGTGGATGGGCACGGCGCGCAGTTCGGAGGGGGCCTTGAGCGCGGTGATGACCAGCCAGCCGAAGGGACTCAGGAACAGCACGAGGACCGCGACCAGCAACATGTAGACGACTTTGCGTCGGGCCAGGACCATCACTTGCCTCCGAGGGTGCGGGACTTGGCCTTTTTCTCTTCGGGGTCCACGGAGTAGAAGACCGCGCCCTTGCTGAGCCGGAAGACGAGGACGGTGACGGCCATGATGAAGAGGAAGAGCACCCACAGCAGGGCGGAGGCGTAGCCGTAGCGGCTGTTGGCGAAGTACTGGGTGAAGACGTTGATCATGATGAGGTTGTTGCTCTCCGGTACGGCCGACACGCCCTGGGGGGTGGGGTCGAGGGAGATGAGCAGCGGGGCGAAGGTCTGCAGCGTGGCGATGATGCCGGTGACCACCTGGAAGAACAGCACGGGGGAGAGCAGCGGCAGGGTGATCCGGGTGAACGACTGCCACTGGCTCGCGCCGTCCACCAGCGCCGCGTCGTGCAGTTCCCTGGGAATGTCCTGGAGCCCCGCCAGCGAGATGATCATGACGTTCCCGGTGCCCCACAGCGTCAGCATGATCAGCACGTAGCGGGCGTACGGATCCGCCAGCCACGTCACCCCGTTGACGCCGAACATGTCCAGCAGGCCGTTGGCGGAGCCGGAGTCACGGTCGAAGATCAGCTTGAAGGTTAGGGCGGCACCGACCGGCGGCACCACGGCGGGCAGGTAGATCAGCGTCCGGAACAGGCCGCGCGCCCGGATGGGCTGGTTGACCAGCAACGCGAGGAAGAGCCCCGCGATGATCGTCAGCGGCACGGTGACGGCGGTGAACAGGCCGGTGCGGGCCAGGGAGGCGAGGGTGTCCTGGTCGGTGAATACCTCCCGGTAGTTGTCCAGTCCCACGAAGCGGGGGTGGGAGGTCAGGCCGTCGGAGTTGGTGAAGCTGAGCCACAGCGCGTAACCCAGGGGGTAGGCCGTCAGCGTCAGGAACCCCAGCAGCCAGGGGCCGGTGAACACGTAGAACGCCCCGGCCCGGCGCATCCGCCGCGAGCGGAGCCCGGGCGCCCGGCGGGGGCCCGGCGGGACCCGTGGCGGGGGTGCCGCGGAAGGCGCACCCCGGTCGGTCAGCTGATCGGTGCTCACCGCACCAGCTCCTTGCCCCGCGCGAGCTGTTCGTTCATACGGGAGTTGAGCGCGTCCGCCACCTTGCCGACCGATGTGTCGGACTTGATCGCGTCCGGCAGTACCTTGCTGAGGATCCCGTTGAGGGCGTCCATCTGCGCGTACGGGCTGACGGGCAGCACCGTGAAGTACGGCGACTCCTTCATCTGGGCCGCGTACGCCTGCTTCTGCATCGCAGTCTTCTGCGGCATCTTCGAGCGCAGCGAGTCCAGCGGGGGCATGCCCCAGCCGGCCGCCGCCCGCTCCCTGGCGGGTCCGCCGCCGAAGTGCAGCTCGAAGAGCTTCCAGGCTTCCTCCTTGTTCTTGGCGTCCTTCGGGATCCAGAAACCGGTGCCGCTGAAGATGGGGCTGACGCGGTGGCTGCCCAGCTGTGGCGCGAGCGCGAACCGCGAGACCTCGGACAGTTTGGCGTCGCCGGCGATGACCGAACCGAACCAGAAGCCGCTGCAGCTCATCGCCATCCGGCCGGCCTGGTAGGTCGGCCCGTCCCAGCCGTCCGGGTTGGGGTTGACCAGGCTCGGGCCGATGTCGGCCTTCGCGTAGTCCATGTACCACTGAAGTGCCCTGCGCGCCTCCGGCGAGGAGAAGTCCACGGTGGCGGCGGCGTCGGCGAACAGGCTCCCGCCCGCCGACGCCGTCATCCACATCAGCTGGGACATGACCCCCATGCCATTGGCGCTCAGGCCGTAGACCTTCACCTTGCCGAGCCGGCGTGCGGTCAGCCGCTTCCCGAGGTCCAGCCACTCGTCCATGGACAGGGGCTCGGTCTCGCTGGGCAGTTCCAGTCCGGCCTCCTCGAACATATCGGCGCGGTACCAGAACATGCAGTCCTGCGAGTAGTCCCTGGCGAGGCCGTAGCGGGGGCCGACGCCCTGCTTGTTCCCGTCGTAGCGCCACACATCGTTGGCCGGGGCAATGTCCGAGGGCCTGAGCAGCTCGCTCTTGGCGAAGTACGGGTCCAGATCCGTCATCAGTCCCCGCGCCGCGAAGTAGGGCGTGTCCGTCGCGCCGACGCCGCGCACCATGTCGGGGGGCGTCTTCGCGGAGAGCAGGGCGTTGAGCTTGGTGACGTCATAGGTGATGACCCGGATGGTGACGCCCAGCGTCTTCTCAAGGCTCTTCTTGGTCTTCGCGTCCCACTCCTCGCCGACCGTCATGACGGTGATCGTCTTCCCGCCGCCTCCCGATCCGTTTCCGGAGTCGACGGAGGCGGCGCAACCGGACAGGGTGGCGGCGGCAGCAGCACCGGCGGAGGCCGTGAGGAAGCGGCGCCGGCCGAGGGAGCCTCTGGGTGAAACGGGCATGGCTGTGGGCCTTTCGGGCGATGTGGGCACAGGGATGCGCACAAGGTGGGCGCCGCTCGCGCAGGAGGGCACCGAGCAAAGGAAGAGGGAGAAGAGGAGGAGGCCAGGAGGTAGCGCCGTTCGGCGCCTCGTCACGGTGGACGACGCGGGCAACCGGACTCGTCGGCAGGTATGTGCCGGGCGCGCACGGTCCCGTTCCTCGGCCGTAGGCGTCACACCCCAGAACGCCGACCGCGGAAACCGGTTCCGGAAGACTTCGGCGAACGCTAGGACTGGCCGCCGAACGGTGTCAAGGGGGCGGAATGCGCTTATGAGAAGCCTGAGTTCCGCGCGCCGAGCATGCCGACGGAAACCTTGACGCAACCCTCTTGACTCTTCCGTCCGCCGGATGGCAGCGTTTTTGTACCGCTACAAGAAAATGGTTGTTGCACCCGCATGTCCGCATGCCTGCCTCACATGACGTGGTGGCCAACCGAACCGCCGCGTCACCCTTGCCGGCTTTCCCGCACCCCACCCACCTCCGCACCGCCACCCACCCCACCCCGCAGGAGTACCTCCGTGACCGATGCCACCGCGGTGATCAACCTCGACCTTGAGGGCCCGACGATCAGCCGCCATCTCTACGGCCACTTCGCTGAGCACCTCGGCCGCTGCGTCTACGGCGGATTCTGGGTCGGGGAGGACTCGCCGATCCCCAACGAAGGAGGCATCAGGCTCGACGTCGTCGAGGCCCTGCGCGCCCTGAACATCCCCAACCTGCGCTGGCCGGGCGGCTGTTTCGCCGACGAGTACCACTGGAAGGACGGCATCGGCCCCCGGGAGCAGCGGCCGAGCATGGTCAATACACACTGGGGCGACGTCGAGGAGAACAACCACTTCGGCACCCATGAGTTCATGGCCCTGTGCGAACTCCTCGGTGCGGAGCCCTACATCAGCGGCAACGTCGGCTCCGGCACCGTGCAGGAGATGAGCGAGTGGGTGGAGTACCTGACCCGTGACGGCGACAGTCCGATGGTGCGGCTGCGCAGGGCCAACGGCCGCGAGGAGCCGTGGCGGGTGGCGTACTGGGGCATCGGCAACGAGACCTGGGGCTGTGGCGGCAACATGCGCGCCGAGTACTCCGCCGACCTGGCCCGCCAGTACGCCACGTACTGCCGCGACCACGGCGACAACAAGCTCTACCGCATCGCCTCCGGCGCCTCGGACGACGACTACAAGTGGACCGGGACGCTGATGCAGCAGATCAGCTGCTTCGGCTGCGAGGCCACCCCGAAGAACTTCTTCCAGGGCCTGTCCGTGCACTACTACACGATGGCCGGCCCCTGGGAGACGAAGGGCAGCGCGACCGACTTCGACACCGACGACTACTACCGGACGATGGTCAAGGCCCGGAAGATCGACCGCATCCTCACCGGTCACTCGACGGTCATGGACGTCTACGACCCCGGCCGCACCGTCGGCCTGGTGCTGGACGAGTGGGGTACCTGGTGGGACGTCGAGCCGGGCACCAACCCGGGTTTCCTGTTCCAGCAGAACACCCTGCGGGACGCGCTGGTCGCGAGCGTCCACCTCGACATCTTCCACAAGCACGCGGCCAGGCTGCACATGGCCAACATCGCCCAGACCGTCAACGTCCTCCAGGCGATGATCCTCACCGACGGCGACGCGCTGGTGCTCACCCCGACCTACCACGTCTTCGAGATGAACAAGGGCCACCAGGACGCCACTTCGCTCGCCGTGCACCTGCGCGGCGGGGACGCCGAGACGGACCTGCTGTCCGCCTCCGCGAGCGTCAAGGACGGGGCGGTACTGATCTCGCTGTCCAACCTGCACGCCGAGGAGCCGGCCGAGCTGACCCTCGACCTGCGCGGCCGCGCAGTCGGTGAGCTGGTCGCCCGCATCCTCACCGCCGACCGGATCCAGGACCACAACACCCCCGAGGCACCGCACACGGTCGGCCCCCGCCCCTTCGACGATCTCAAGACAACCGACCGGGGCCTCACGCTCACGCTGCCGCCCCACTCGTTCGTCACGGTCCGCGCACCGCTCACCTGACGAACCATCAGCTCTCTTCCAGCAGCCGCACTTCACCCTGACAGGAGCCGTACATGAGCACGCCCCTGACCCGTCGCAGAACCCTCCAGGCCGCCGGAGCCGCCGCCCTCGCCACCGGCCTGGCCAACCTGACGGCGACCTCGGCCCAAGCCGACGAGGACAACGCCGCGCCGAAACTGGTCACCTACCCCCGCCCCTCGGGCGTGGCGACCACCGCCAGCTTCAAGGTCCGGGTGCGCACTGCCCCCGACGGCGAGTGGCAGACCCTCGACATCTACCAGCCGCGGTGCAGGGAGATCAACGCCACCACCGGCTCCGGCAAGGTCTACGACTCCTCGCTGGCGTACTTCGACTTCTGCGGCTCGGTCGAGCTGGAGGTCACCTACCTCAAGGGCGGCACCACCAAGGCCCGGGTACGCCCGGACTCGTACGGCATCACGCCCGAACTCCTCGGCGACACCCTGCGGTTCACCCTCGACGAGCCGAAGGACGTCGTCGTCCAGATCAACGACGACGTCTTCGACTGCCTGCACATCGTCACCAACCGCGTCGAGAGGCACGCCCCGTCCGCCGACGACCCGGACGTCCTCTACTACGGCCCCGGCGTGCACACCGTCGATCTCCTCAGCGTGTCCAGCGGCAAGACCCTCTACCTGGCGGGCGGCGCCGTCCTGCAGGGCGGAATCGACATCAAGAACGCCGAGAAGGTGACCCTCAAGGGCCATGGGGTGCTGATCCCCACGCGCACCGCCGGCGGCGTGAACGTCGAGCGCAGCAAGAACGTGCGCGTCGAGGGCATCATCATGCTCGGGGCCGGCCTCGGCTGCCGGGAGGCCGAGAACGTCCATGTCAGGAAGAGCCGTGTGTTCACCTGGGGTCAGTGGGGCGACGGCTTCCCCGTCTACTGCTCCAAGAACATCACCTACGACGGCTGCTTCGTGCGCAGCGCCGACGACAGCCACTCCATCTACGCCCACCGGGACACCCTCTACGGCGACACCCGCAACGTCACCATCAAGAACGCCACCCTGTGGGCGGACGTGGCCCACCCCATCAACGTCGGCACCCACGGCAATACCGACGACCCGGAGATGATCGAGAACCTGCTCATCCAGAACGTCGACATCCTCGACCACCGCGAGCCCCAGATGAACTACCAGGGCTGCATCTCCCTCAACGCCGGCGACTCCAACCTGATCAAGAACGTCCGGGTCGAGGACGTCCGCGTCGAGGACTTCCGCTGGGGACAGCTCCTCAACTTCAGGGTCATGTACAACACGAAGTACAACACCTCGGTCGGCCGCGGCATCGAGGACGTCTACATCAAGAACCTCACCTACACGGGCACCCACGCCAACCCGTCGCTCTTCCTCGGCTACGACGCCGACCACCCCATCAAGAACGTCACCTTCGAGAACCTCGTGGTCAACGGCGTCGTCATCGCCGACACCATGCGCAAGCCCACCTGGTACTACACCACCGACACCGTGCAGTGGTACGCCAACGAGCACGTGATCAACATGAAGTTCCTGACCACGGCCGAGGCAGCGGCGGCCGCCGCGTCATGACCGGCCCGCTCAACACCTTCGCTCCCGGGGAAGGCCGGCGCCTCCCCCGGGCCGCGTTCCGCTCGGACGCCCCCCGGCTGGCGCTGGACGGCAACTGGAGGTTCCGGCTGTCGGCGTCGCCCGCCCAGGCACTCGAGGGCGTCGAGCGGCCGGACCTCGACGACTCCGGATGGGACAGACTGCCCGTCCCCGCCCACTGGCAGCTGTACGGCCACGGCAGCCCCGTCTACACCAACATCGCCTACCCCTTCCCGCTCGATCCCCCGTACGTCCCGGACACCAACCCCACCGGCGACTACCGGCACGCCTTCGACCTCCCCGAGGAGTGGAACGGCCTGGGAGCGGTGCTGCGCTTCGACGGGGTGGACTCCTGCTTCACCGCCTGGCTCAACGGGCGGGAGCTGGGCTGGTCCACCGGCAGCCGACTGCCCACCGAGTTCGACGTCACGGGGATCGTCCGGCCGGGCCGCAACGTCCTCGCGGTCCGGGTCCACCAGTGGTCGCCCGGCAGCTATCTGGAGGGCCAGGACATGTGGTGGCTGTCCGGGATCTTCCGGTCCGTCACCCTCCTCGGCCGTCCTGCGGGGGCGCTCGACGACTTCTTCGTCCACGCGGACTTCGACCACACCACCGGCCGCGGCACCCTGCGCGTCGACACGTCCGTACCCGCCCGGCTGACCGTCGAGGAACTGGGCCTGCGGGACGTCCCCGCCGACGGGTCGTACGACATCGAGGGCGTCGAGCCCTGGTCGGCCGAGGTCCCCCGGCTGTACGCCGGTGAGCTGCGGGCCGGCGGCGAGACGATCCCGCTGCGGATCGGCTTCCGTACCGTCTGCGTCGAGGACGGGGTGTTCAAGGTCAACGGCCGGCCGGTGCTGCTGCGCGGGGTGAACCGGCACGAGTTCCACCCCGACCACGGGCGCGTCCTGGACGAGACGACGATGCGCGAGGACATCGTCCTGATGAAGCGCCACAACATCAACGCGGTCCGCACCAGCCACTATCCGCCGCACAGCCGCTTCCTGGAGCTGTGCGACAAGTTGGGCCTGTGGGTGATGCTCGAATGCGACCTGGAGACCCACGGCTTCTCCCTCGTCGGCGACTGGCGGGGCAACCCGAGCGACGACCCGCGCTGGCGCGAGGCATACCTGGACCGCATACGGCGGACGGTCGAGCGGGACAAGAACCACCCCAGCATCGTCATGTGGTCACTGGGCAACGAGGCAGGTGACGGCAGCAACCTCCAGGCCATGGCGGAGTGGGTCAAGCAGCGCGACCCGGACCGGCCGGTGCACTACGAGCAGGACTGGGGCGGCCGCTACAGCGACGTCTACAGCCGGATGTACACCTCGAACGAGGAGCTGGACGCCATCGGCCGCCGCGCAGAGGAGCCGCTCGACGACCCGGAGGCCGACGCACGGCGGCGTGCCATGCCGGCCATCGTCGTCGAGTACGCCCACGCCATGGGCAACGGCCCGGGCGGACTCGTCGAGTACCAGGAGCTGTTCGAGAAGTACGAGCGCTGCATGGGCGGCTTCGTGTGGGAGTGGATCGACCACGGCCTGCGCGACGACGGCCACTTCGCCTACGGCGGCGACTTCGGGGAGGAACTGCACGACGGCAACTTCGTCTGCGACGGGATGGTGTTCCCCGACCGCACGCCCTCACCGAGCCTGGGCGAGTACAAGAAGGTGATCGAGCCGGTGCGGATCACCATGACGCCGGACCGCATCGAGATCGCCAACCACCACGACTTCCGGGACCTCTCCCACCTGGCTCTGACCTGGTTCCTGGAGCGGGACGGCGAGGAGACCGGATCCGGAACACTGTCCCTCCCCACCGTCCCCCCAGGGAGCACTCCGGCCCGTCTGCCCTACCCCACCACGGACACCGCCGGTGTACTCACCGTGCGTGCCGTCCTCGTCAAGGACGAACCCTGGGCACCGGCGGGCCACGAGATCGCCTGGGCCCAGCGGGTCCCCGAGCCGGTCCCGGTGCGCCGACCGACCCGCGCGTCCAGGCCGGACCCCGCCCTGTTCGACCCCCGCACCGGCCGCCTGACCCGGCTCGGAGACCTGCCCGTCACCGGCCCCCGACTCGACCTGTGGCGGGCGCCGACCGACAACGACCGCCTCGGCCACGCCCCTGTGGCGGACACCTGGCGGCGCACCGGCCTGGACCGCCTGCACCATCGCCTGCTCGGCATCGACACCGAGTCCGACGCGGTGGTCGTACGCACCCGGGTCGCCCCCGCCGCCACCGACCTCGGCATGTACGCCACCTACCGCTGGCAGGCCACCGACGAGGGCCTCCGCCTCACCGCCGAGATCGAGCCGGACGGCGACTGGCAGGACGTCCCCGTGCCCCGGCTCGGCCTGCGGCTCGCCCTCCCCGCCTGGATCGACCACGTGACCTGGTACGGGCTGGGGCCGGACGAGGCCTATCCCGACAGCCGTCTCGCCGCACGCCTCGGCCGTCACAGCACCACCGTCGACGCCCTCCAGACGCCGTACGTCTTCCCCCAGGAGAACGGCAGCCGGGCCGACGTCCGCTGGGCGGAGCTCACCGGCCCGTACGGCGGGCTGCGCGTCACCGGTGAACCCGTCTTCCACCTGACCGCCCGGCGCTGGACCAGCGAGGACCTGGACACGGCCCGGCACACCGACGAACTCCGCCCCGGCGACGCCGTTCACGTGAACATCGACCTCGCCCAGCACGGACTGGGGTCCGCCGCGTGCGGCCCCCGCGTCCTGCCGCCGTACCGGCTGACCGCCCGGTCCGCCGCCCTCACCGTCACCTTCTCGGAGACCTCCGGCAGGTGATCGCCGAGCAGCAGGAGGTTCGCCCGCCACGAGTCGTCCGCGACGGGCGGACACCCCCCACGACACCCCCTGCCTTCGGCACAGCAGTTCGACCACGTCGGTCTCGCGCCCGATCAGAGCCGTTCGGGCCCGTTCGATTGGAGTCGTACATCCCTATGAGCCGCAACGACCTCCCCCCACTCACCCCGGGCACACCCCATCCCCGTCCCACCGGCCCAAGCCGCCGCGGCGTCCTGCGCCTCGGCGGCGGTCTGGCCCTGGCCGGAGCGCTCGGCGCCGCCGCCGTACGCCCCGTCGCCGCCGCGCCGACCGTCTGGAACCACCCCGGAGGCATACACCACCCCGGTGACATCAACCGCGCCAAGGTCAAGGTGGCCGCATACGCCGAGCCCTGGTACTCGGGCTGGCAGCGGCTGACCGCCAACGCCCACTCGGCGTCCGCCTGGACGGCCAACCCCCAGTCCGTCGTCTACCGCGGCACCGGAACCTCCAACAACTACACGATCCTCTACAACGACATCGCCGCCGCCTACCAGAACACCCTGCGCTGGCTGATCACCGGCGACACCGCCCACGCCGACTGCGCCGCAGCCATCTGCAACGCCTGGTCGAGCACCCTGACCACGATCACGGGCAGCACCGACGGGATCCTGGTCGCCGGCCTCCAGGGCTGGCAGTTCGCCAACGTGGGCGAACTACTGCGCGACTACAGCGGATTCGACCTCGAAGCCTTCCAGCAGATGATGCTGAACGTCTTCTACCCCATCAACCACGGCTTCCTGCGGGACCACAACTTCACCTGCATCACGCACTACTGGGCCAACTGGGACCTGTGCAACATCGCGTCGATCATGGCCACCGCCATCCTCTGCGAGGACGGCGACAAGTTCGACGAGGCCGTCACCTACTTCCAGAGCGGCGCGGGCAACGGCGCCATCGGGCACGCCATCCCGTACCTCTACACCGACGACAGCGGCTACGCGCTCGGCCAGTGGCAGGAGTCCGGACGCGACCAGCCCCACTGCGTCATGGGCATGGGCCAGATGGGCGTGATCTGCGAGATGGCCTACAACCAGGGCGTCGACCTGTACGGCTACGACGACAACCGGTTCTTCAAGGCCGCCCAGTACGTCGCCAAGTACAACCTCGGCCTCGACGTGCCCTACACCACCTACAGCTGGGGCAGCGGCACCAACTGCGCCTCCAACGAGCAGACCGTCATCTCCTCCAGCGGCCGGGGTCACGTCCGCCCGGTGTGGGCGATGATCCACTACCACTACAACCGGATCAAGAAGCTCGACGACCCGTACATCTGGTCCATGTCCAACGACCTCGTCGGCATCGAGGGCGGAGGCGGCGACTACGGCTCCACCAGCGGCGGCTACGACCAGCTCGGCTTCGGTCAGCTGATGTACGCCAAGTAGACCCGGGGCGGCCCCGTCTCCCGGGGCCGCCCTCCCATCCACCGACCACCCACGCGGGAGTCGCCTAGAGCTGGGCGATGTGAGGCATAGCATGCGCGTGGGGTTCGAGAACGCAGACCAGGGGCAGGCGTGGTAACGATCCAGGACGTGGCGAAGGCCGCCGGAGTGTCACCAATGACGGTGTCGAACGTCATCAACGACCATCCGAACGTCCGCAAGGCGACGCGGGAGAAGGTCCTGGAGGCCATGGCCCGCCTCGACTACCGGGTGAACGTCGCGGCCCGCAACCTGGCCAAGGGCCGTACGGGCACCATCGGTCTCGCCGTCCCCGAACTGAACAGCCCCTACTACAGCCTGCTGGCCGCCTCGATCATCACGGCGACCGAGCGGCGCGGCCTGCGGGTGAGCATCGAACAGACCGCGTCCCGGGAGAACGAACTGGACGCGCTGTCCCTGTCGCGCAACCGGCTGTACGACGGGCTCATCCTCTGCGCCGCGGGCATGGGGCAGGCCGACACCAAGCGGCTCCGGGTGGACCACCCGGTGGTCATCCTCGGCGACCGCATCTTCGGCGGCCCCGTGGACCATGTCGCCATGCCCAACCTCGAAGCGTCACGGGCGGCGACCCGGCACCTGATCGAGCGGGGCTGCCGGCGCATCGCGTTCCTGTGCGGAGCGACCGAGGAGATCGACACCTCCAGCCTCCGCCTCACCGGCTACCGGCAGGCTCTGACGGAAGCCGGCCTGCCCTGGGACCCTGCCCTGATCCAGCAGGTGGACCGGCTCGGCATGCGCGAGGGCGCGCGTCGTGCCCGTGAGATGACGGAGAGCGGGCTCGACTTCGACGGCGTCTTCTGCATCACCGACTCCCTGGCCATGGGCGTGCTGCGGGGGCTGGCCGACGCCGACGTACGAGCGCCCGACCAGGTGAAGGTGATCGGTTTCGACAACGTCTCGGAGAGCGAGTTCTTCATCCCCTCCCTCTCCACGATCGACCCGGACCACGACGGCATGGCCGAGCGTGCGGTCGCCCTGCTGATCCGCCGCATCGAGCAGCAGGAGCCCACGACCGACCACGAGGAGTCCGTCGGCGAGTTCTCGCTGGTGATCCGCGAGTCCACGGGGGGCTGAACCCACCGCCGACCGCCCACCCCGAGCCCCCACGGTGACCCACCCCCGAAGCCGCCTCCCCCCTCACGCATCAGGGAGACCTCTGTGCACCCCATAGCCGCCGCGCCGCTCTTCCGTGACCCGGTCCACGACGGTGCCGCGGACCCCGTCGCCGTCTTCAACCAGCAGACGGGCGAGTGGTGGCTCGTCTACACCAACCGCCGTACGACCGCCCCCGGCCCCGGTGTCTCCTGGGTCTACGGCACCGACCTGGGCGTGGCCTCGTCCGGGGACGGCGGCCGTACCTGGACCTACCGGGGCACCCTCCCCGGCCTGGAGACCGAGTGGGGCCGGAACACGTTCTGGGCGCCGGAGATCATCTGGCACGACGGGCTCTACCACATGTACGTCAGCTACATCCAAGGCATCCGCGACGACTGGAACGGCGCCGCCTCCATCCGCCACTACACCAGCCCCGACCTGCTGGACTGGACCCATCATGGCGCCCTGGACCTCGGCTCCGACCGGGTCATCGACGCGTGTGTCTTCCCGCTGCCGGGCGGCGGCTGGCGCATGTGGTTCAAGGACGAGACCTACGGCTCGCTCACCGCGGCCGCCGACAGCCCGGACCTCTACCGCTGGCGGCCCACTGGCCTCGCGCTCGGCCACCGCCCCCACGAGGGCCCGAACGTCTTCGAACTCGGCGGCCACTACTGGATGCTCGTCGACGAGTGGCGCGGCCAGGGAGTCCTGCGCTCGGCCGACCTCACCACCTGGGACCACCAGGGCCTGATCCTCGACAAGCCGGGCTGCCGCCCTGACGACGGCACCATCGGCCTCCACGCCGACGTGGTCGTCCAGGGCGAGACCGCCTACATCTTCTACTTCACCCACCCGGGCCGTGTAGGCAGCGTCACCGATGACGACGGCTCCTACGCCAGCCGCCGCTCCTCCCTCCAGGTCGCCGCCGCGCGGGTCGTCGACGGAGTGCTGCGCTGCGACCGCGACGAGCCGGTGCGGCTCGAACTGTCCCGGGGGCGTTCCCCCTGCTGACACTCCGTGAAAGGCGCCTGCCTGAAGGCTCGGTGCGGCTCAGGTCCGGTTGGCGGTGCTGGGGCGGGCGGGGAAGAAGCCGGGGCGGGCCCCGCTGCCGCTGAAGGTGATGATCCGTGCCTGCTCAATGACGTCCGGGGGCGGTGTCGCGTTCTCGACGACGATCGCCTGGCCGGGGAAAGCCAGGAAAGAGCGGTAGAAATGGTCGATCACGTTCGGGGGGATGCGGTCGGCGTCAAAGTCCGGCTCTTTGTACGTCACCAGGGGCGAGTCCAGGACGAGGAAGCCGAGGTGCGGGAGTCTGCGATCCAAGCAGTAGCGGGCCAGGGCAATCGAGAACGCGGCGTGCAGAAGTGCTCGCATACCCCGGCCGTGGGCCGCGCGCGTCGTTCCTCCGGCGCTGACGTCCCCGCTGTAAGGGTCATAGCCGGCACCATCCACGTCGGGGATGCGCCAGGAATCGAGGGTGCGTTGGAAGATGCCGTCGAACGACGACAGGATCCTGCCCGCGATCAGGGATTCCCGCCGCTTGGAGGGCAAGGCTCCCTGGGCCACCAGCTGAGAGCGGTGCTCTTCCAGTTCGTCGAGCCGTGCGCGCAGTTCCAGGTCGCGCTCGATACGCAGTCGCTCGGCGACGGTGTCCTGCAGTTCCTCGTTGAGAGGGGCTAGTCGCGCCTCGATCTGGGCCAGGGCGTTGTCCGCCTCGGCCGTCTCCGAGGTCAGGGCGGCGCGGCGTTCGACCAGTTCGTCACGCTGGCCTTCCAGTCCCTCGATGGTCAGTCGAAGATCCGCGAGAAGGGAGTGGGTCTTGGCGGACTCGACAAGCACGGCCTCATGCAGCTGCGTGGTCTCCTGATGACCGTGCTGGGCCTGCTGATGTTCAGGATCCGCCCCGCAGAAGACACAGCGACCGACCTGAAAGTAGCCCAGGAGATTGCCGGCCTCACTGACCATAACCAGACGTGCCAGGTCTGTCTCGTACTGCTGGCGCAGGATGTCGAATCGCCCCAGCAGGTCGAGCATCTCACCGATGCGCGCTTCCAACTCGGCATCCATCTCGGCAAGTTGTGCACGGGCAGCGACGGCGCGGGCTTGCTGTTCGGACTCGCGTGCGAGTGAGCGGGCCATGTCGTTGAGGGTTGCTTCCAACCGGGCCAGCTGATCTCGCAGTTCGTTGGGGGTCTGGTCGCGGGAGAGCTTGGCGTGCAGGTCCAGTGCCAGCGAGTCGATCAGGTTGATCTTGCCCCGCTGAACGCGTCGTTGAGCGGCGTTGGGGAGTTTGGTCGCCGGAGGCTCGTCCTCGCCGGTCAGCATCAGCTTCATGACCGAGCGAGCGGTGGTTCTTGCCGCCGTGCCGCGTGTGCGCTGCGAGGGAGGATTCGTATCGATCATGCGTGAGTCGGTGACCACGCTGAGGTGGGTCAGGTCGGCAAGTTTGAGCAGGTCGGTGTTGCCGCCCTCGTTGGTGCGGACATAGGTGTCGTCCAGTCCCAGCTTGCTGAGCAGGTAGTGCGAGATGTCACGGCGGCTGCGGATCCTGCGGGCCGAGACGACCGCGTCGGGGGTGGCGTGGACCAGCTCCCTCAGATCGTCCTTGTGCACGTGAATGCTCTTGCCACCGGGCTTGCGGACCAGCGTGAGGGGGCTGCCGTCGGGGAGCAGAAGGCCGAGCAGGATCTGTCCGTATCCTTCGGCCCGCGGTATCGAGGGACGGACATGGCCGCCGAGCATGTAGTCGATGGAGTCGACGAGGAACGTCTTGCCCGTGTTGGAGGATCCATAGATCACCGTGAACACCGGGTCGAACTCCACCCTGGCCGTCGGCAGCCCCGCACCCGCGTACGTCAGATGAGTGAGAGTGAAATTAGCCATGCCCGACCCCCAGGTGCCGCGTGCCGGCGGTGAATTCGGCGTGCCAGCGGGTCGTGATGTCACGCGTGGCCGCTACGGCGTCCGTGGTCGCGGCGAACTGATCGACGGCCCACTGCGCACGCTGACGCAGCTCACCGACGTACGGGGCCTCCAGGATGCCGACGAAACCCGAGCCACGCTGGGTCACCTGGTAGACGAGCCCGTCGTCGGTCGCCTCCACCGTGGCCAGGCCGGCGCGCAGCAGGACCTCCAGCCCTTCCTGCATCAGCTGCCGTTTCAGGCCGAGTTCGCCCGGCAGGGCCGGCAGCCGGGGATGGAGGCTGGGCGGACCGTCGAACTGGCTGCTGTGCAGCATGGCGTGATCCAGGACAACCAGCCAGGACAGGTCCAGCGGGTGAGGATGGCTGCGTGCCAGCAGAACCAACGTCCGCATCCCCACTTCGATCGGGCTGTTGAGCGGATTCATCGGCGACCTCCTTTGCACCAGTGCAGCTTGTCGACGTTCGCCAGCTGGTGGCACATGCCCTGACGCTGGCTGTTGCGGAAGAGGTGCAACAGGGGCGACCCGGTGAGGTTCAGTTGCCCAGATGCCTTCAGTACCTGCTGGAGGCGGTCCCACCCCGACGGGTAGTCGATGGCCGCCACCTCGATCAGGTTCGTCCGCACGTCGTCCTGCAGCTCCTCGTAGGTGTCCCCCGCAATGCTCTCTCGTGCATACATGCGCAGGGCCTCCGCATCGAAGAACGCCACCCGCTGTCGCCCAAGATGCTCCCCCGAGTCCGGGTGTTCGAAAGCGTGCTCCACGGTCGCGATGTCCTCGCCGAACCTCTCCTGGTAGACGTCCAGGAGCTGCTGGAGGTAGCGCGCCTCATTGACCTGGGGCACGGGAGGGGGAATGAGCTTGCGGGGCTTGCCGGTGGGCGGCAGGTTGAAGCGGGAGGCAAACAGCGACGACTTGCTGTAGATCTCCAGGACCTCGTCCAGATTCACAGTCCAGAACATCGAGAAGTCTTCGCGCTCCGCCAACGCCCGTACGGCCGCCCGGGTCTGGGTGGACAGCGCGGTGACCGGCTTCGTCCGACCGCCCAGGTACGCGAGAAACCGGGCCTTCAACGCGGCCGGGGTCAGCACCAGGTCCTTGAGCCGGGGGTGGATCTTCGGTGCCACGAAGATGTACCTGGCCGGGAGCGTCCGGCTCGTTTCCAGGGCTGCCACAAACGGCTTGATCATCTCGGGCAGCGCGTCGTCGAGCGTGAGGTCGTCGGTGTAGTGCTTGCACTGGTAGCAGTGCCAGACACCGTTCAGCCGCTGCTCACTCATGAAAGCCACGACGTCGGCGCCACGGTCGTTGGTACCTCCCAGGACCTCCACGCCGAGGTAGCCGAACTCGTCCCCGCGCATCCGGACCCACTCGCAGGTGAACTGTTCCCACTGCTCCGGCGTCCAATAGAAGACCTGCTGGAGGGGGGTGCGGGTGTCGAACTGGTTGTGCGGCACGACCGATGGCGGCGGCACATACTGCGACACGGACACGCCGTCCGCGTTCGTCGGGCCACCGCCCTGCGGTAATCCGTCCACCCCTACCCCCGGTGCGCCATTCCCCCAAGTACACGCCGCTGCCCACTTTTACCATCGGAGATCGTTCATGGACAGGGCGCCGACAAGGGGGCCCTCTGCCGGCTCCGGGGTCGTGGCTTGCAACGCCTGGCACCATGAGGTGGATCGGCGCCGCCGGGCTCGTGGACGATCTTCACACCGGACGGGTTCAGCGCGGACTTGACCTTGAAGCGCGCGTCCTTGAGCGCCTCGTCGACGAAGTACGCCACCTTCGTACGCCCGCCCGGCTGAGCCGGGTACCCCGCGCTCAGGGCCAGCCTCTCGCTCAGTTTGGAGGCCACGGTGATCCTGGCGCCGGCGAAGGTAAGGCCCTGAATTCCTCCGAACACCCCTCGGGCGCACCGATCCCGCACCCCTTGCCATCTGCCCAGACGCCTCGCGTGCGCGTAAAGGCGCGACGATGACCTTCGCTCACACCTCACCCCGGTCGCCCCCACCCAGTCCTCTGCAACTGCACCACCGAGAGCGCACTTGTGGTCGCACCTCACGGCGTCCCTCCGCAGCACCAGGTGCACTGCGGGTGCGCGCACTTTCATCTTCCCTGGTCAGATCGGGTGCACCCAAAGCAGGAAGCCGCAGCGCTCCTACGAGCGAATGCACATCCAACAGACTTGCAGACAGCGTGAGTTGTTGTTGTCTATGCTGTCGCCGCAGATCATGAATGCGGCGGTCGGCGTCGACAGGAAGGGCGGGGTGGCAGTGACCGATATCGATGTCTCAACACACCACTTCCTCGCTCAACTCATTGAGCAGGCCGAGGAGTTGCAACGAGGCGCCGAATGCGCCCGGCGTGAGCGCGACGAAGCTGCTGCGCGGCTCGCGGACTTCGAGAAGCGGCTGGCGGACAGTGCGGCAGCGCTGCGCGCCCTGCGGATCTACACCGGCGAGGCCCCGAAGTCCCCCACGGTTGACGGACAAGCCGACACCGCGAACTGCTCAGAGGGCACTCACACTCCGTCGATCGAGGAGGCCATCCTCCAGGTGCTGCGCCGGGAAAGCGGCCTGCCCCCTCTGGAGATCGCACGGAGGGTCGAGGCGCTTGGCGTGAGCAGTTCCGCGTCCAGCGTCCGGGCACGGCTCAGCAAGCTGGTCCAGCAGGGGACGCTCCGGCGTGACGGCAAGTCCAGGTACTCACTCGCCGTGGCGGGATCGGAGGGCACCCGGGCCCGGTAAAGACGCACAACACACAGATCGGCCGCCGCAAGTTGCGAGCCCACGGCGGCCGTTGGCGTATGCCTCCAGACAAGGGTTCACACACCGACGGCCAGCCTAGGCCATTCGGCGAGACCGACGTGAGCCCTTTCCGAAACAATCGCCGATCTTCGCGGCGACCAAGGGAACAAGGACCCACGAAATGAGCGCTTCCTCGTCCGGACCAGCCGGCCGCTCCGCCAACCGGCGCGCGCCACGCGGCCGCGGAGCGAAGGCTGCTTCCAGCACCAAACCCACTGCCTACCGCATGCCGGCCACCGGGATCCAGGCCAACCGGCAGATGGACCTCCTGGCCGCCGCCGTCACCACATGCGCCACCGGCCGCTCGGCAGCCAAGATCCGCGACTTCGTCCGGGAGACCGGGCTGGAACGACGCGACATCACCCCTGCTCTGCGCTTCCTGACCGACACCGGGCTGCTGACGTCCGGCCCTGCCGGATGGACGCCCACCGTGTCCGGCGTACGTGTCGGGCAGTCGTGGACCGCCAACCGCGAGGCCGCCAGGACGGTCTTCGGCGAAGCCTGGCGTGACTCCTGGGTGTACCGGCTCCTGATCAACTCCGTACAGGCGGGCGTCGCATACAGCGCCGAAGACATCGCGAGGGCGATGAAGCCCTACCCGACCTCCACCCTGTCGCCGTGGGTGCACCTCGTCGACTGGCTCGAGCTCGCACGCTACGTCGAGCGCGACGACGACGGAACGCTCCGTCTGTCGAAGGCGGTCGGAGCCGAGGAGACGACTCACGGCGAGGCGCAGGACCAGGACCAGGCGCAGACCCCGGCTGCCGATTCATCCGCACCGCAGGTCGGATTGGTGCTCCCGTTGAGCATGGATCAGCTTCTCCACCTGACCGCCGAGGACTACGGCGCGGTCATGCGGTCACTCGCGACGATCTACGACGTGCTGTCCCGCCAGCGGACCTGACACCTCGCCGGCGGCCTCAGCGCCCGCCCGCATCCTCGTCACCTTTTCGCGCGCGAGCGTTTGCGCACCGAGGGCACCCCTCCCCAGGCTGGTGTGAACTTGCACCACCTTGGGAGGTTGCCACCCATGCCCGTCCCGCGCGCGCCCAGACCCCACCGAACGCTGCCCGACGACCCCAGCACGCCCGCGACCGACTCTGCGGACGTGACGCTGGCGCGCGCCGTCGAGCAGACCATCACCCTTTGGACTGACATGACTTCCCAGGGACAGATGTCCCCGCAGACCAGTCGTTCCTTCGGGCAGCTGCTGGAGCGCTACCAGCGCTACGCGGCGGCCCGCGGAATCCTCCTCGTGGACGAGGTCACCCTCGACTTCGCCGAGGACTTCGTCTTCGCCCAGGGGCGCACCCGGCACGGACTGATCAGCGAATCGGCCACCGCGACCCTGCACCAGCGCCGCGCCGTCCTGCGCTCCTTCTACCGGACGCTGCGCGAGCTGGGCCTCACCGACGCCGACCCCACCCGGGACATCCGCCTGCCCGCACGCACCAGGACCCTGATCCGCCCCCTCGACGAGGATGAGGCCATCGCCCTTCGTCACGCCGCAGAGTATGTGAGCAGGCCCAGCCGGCACGCCGCAGCAGCGGCCCTGGCCCTCTCCGGCGGGCACACCGGCGAGATCGGCCACGCCCGCGTCCGTGACCTCGGCCAGGACGCCGCGGCTGTCTGGATGCACGGCTCCACCCGTACCGATCCACGGTGGTGCCCTCTCGACCCGTGGGCACTGCGCGTGCTCCAGGCCAGGGCCGCTTTTGTCAGCCGGCAGCAGCGCACCCCCGAAGCAGCCCCTGACGCCCGGCTCGCCGTTTCCTCGGCCCCCGCTGCGGACGAACAACTACAGGCCCGGGCCTGTGTCGCGCTCTCCGACCTCATCCGCCGCATCGGGCTGAGTACCGACCCACGGGTCAAACCGGCCTCGCTGACCGCGTACGCCGCGGTACGGATCTTCGACGAGACCGGAAAGGTCGAGAACGTCGCACGCGGACTCGGACTGCGCTCCCTGGACCGGGCCGCCGACCTCGTCGGTTACGACTGGGCGCACCGTACGCCGGAAGGGCAGGCCGGCCGTGCCTGATGACATCTTCGGAGACGCCGTCCCACCGGCGCGGCGCGTACCACGCAAGCGGGCCTTCACCGACAGGGACCGCCGCACACTCCATGAGCGCCTCGTTGACTGCGCGCACAACCCCGACCTCTACGAGCTGGCCGAGACGCTCCCGCCACCCGGCAGGATCGGCAGGCCCCGCGACTACCCCGATGTCGCGTTCCTCTTCTTCCTGGCAGCCCGCAGCGTGCTCGCCTCCGCACGCCGCGCCGCCGCGCACCTCGAAGACCCGGAGGTGTGGACGATCCTGAAGGCCGGAGTACGGGCCGAACTCGGCACCGTGGCCGCCGCGGTCCTCCCCGAAACGGGACCGACCCGCTCCCAGTGGCTCCGGGCCCAGCAACGGCTGCGCGAGCACTCGCACGACCTCTGGGACATGTACCGGGTGCTGGCCCTCGATCAGGCGCTTGAGCAGGGGATCTTCCCCGAGGACGAGACCCGGTCGTGGAGCAGCCCGCAGCGGCACCAGCTGATAGCCGCCGACGGCACGGTCCTCAAATCCCCGACCCTGGCCCGGGCCGGCCAAAGCGTGAACATGACGACCGGCGAAATCCGATATCACCGTGTCGACCCCGCCTCCGTCACACAGATGGAAGGCGGCGGCACCGAGGTGTACGGCCCGAAATACGTGTTCTTCTCGGCCCGAAAAGACGAGAACTACCTGTCCCGAGTGTTTCTGGACTCGCGCTACGTACCCCACCTCCACCCGGGCGGGGAGGCCGCCGTCGCCGTCGAGGGCGTCATAGACATCATGTCCGCGGCTCCTGGCTGCATGGGAGTCCTCTACGACGGCGCATTCCGCGGCGTGCACCGCGACGCCATTGCCCGGTACGGCGGCCTCATCGTGAACAAACAGCACAAAGGGAACGAACCGCAATTCTATGAATCACTGCGTCCCGGTCGCTGCATCCACGAATTGTGGGCGGCCGACGGACGCATCGCGGAGAAAGTCCACTACGCGGACGGCACCGCGGAACTCGTCCCGGTACCGATCAAGCGACTGGAGCGACGCGGAATCCAGACGTTCCGCTGGTATCACCTTCTGGCCATTCCCTGCCGACACGGCCTCCACGAACACAGAGTCGCCGTCGGGACGACAAGCCGAAAAGGCGAACGGCCACCCGGTCAAAGTGACGAGGAACGCGGCTTCCACCGTGCCGAGCACCTGCAACAGATACCGGAACTCACCCGCACCCATCAGCTCGTCTACCCCTACCGAAGCGACGCCGAGTCGGGCCACTCGCAACTCGACGCCTCCCTGTGGAACGGACGCCTTATCTCCTACGGAGTCGAAGCCCAGCAACTCCTGACCCTCGGTTTCGTCCTCGCCCAGAACTCGACCAGCCGCGCACTGCACGAGGAAGGAGCCTCCATGTTCAGCCACACGGCCTGACCACCCCCTCCGCCCGCTCCAAGAACACCAGCGCCCGCCCGAGCCCCGATCCGGTACCCTGTGGATCGAGCGCCCTGGCGGGCGCTGCGGCGTGTCACGCGGGCTCCGCTCGCCTCCACGCCACAGCGGCCTGCCCCAGGCCGCTCAGGGCTTGACCGAGAGACCTGACCGCGACCCGTCCATCGAGTTCCGCGCAAGGTTTCGCACAAGCCCCGCCTTCGTAGCTCAGGGGATAGAGCACCGCTCTCCTAAAGCGGGTGTCGCAGGTTCGAATCCTGCCGGGGGCACAGGAAAAGGGCCAGCTCAGGAGGGTTTTCCTCCCAGGCTGGCCCTTCGTCGTGTTCGAGGCGTGCCACACGCGTGCCACTAGAGTCCACGCGGAATCCACATCCCCTAGTCGGGGGCCGCCTCTCCCCCACCGTCACGGATCATGGCTCCGAGCCGATCAGCGATGGCCCGGTCACGGTCGCTGGTCATGTGCTGATAGATCAGCGCGGCGCGCGAGCTGCTGTGGCCCATGCGGGTCATCAGCTCGCGGGTGCTCGCGCCGGCGGTCGAGGCCAGGGTGTTGCCGGTGTGCCGGAGATCGTGGAAGTGCAGGTCAGACGTGACGCCCGCGGCATTCCTGGCCGCGATCCAGTCGTCGCGGAAGTTGCTCCGCCGGAGCTGACCGCCGCGCGCGCCGACGAAGACGTGTCCGTCGCGGCCAGGTGCGGCGAACTGTTCAAGGTGGCGCGTGACGTCGTCGAGCAGCTCGGCGGGGAACGAGATGGCTCGTACCCCGGCAGCGGACTTGGGCGCCTTGTCGAAGAGCCGACCGTCCTGCAACTCGGCCTGAGACCGGCGGACGCTGACGGTCAGCCCTTCCAGGTCGATGTCCCGACGGCGCAGGGCCGCGAGTTCGCCGAACCGCAGAGTGGTGAACGCGGCCAGGAGGACGAGCAGTCGGTAGCGCGGCGCAATGGAATCGGCAACGGCGAAGACCTCGGCCACCGTGAGAACGGGCCGTTCGGGCACGTCGTAGCGGTCGGCGCCCTTGATGCGGCACGGGTTGCGCCGGATCAGTTCGTCGTCCACTGCCGTGTTCATCAGGGCCCGCAGAAGTTGATACGCCTTCACCACGGTCGCCTCACCCACGTCGGCACCGAGGAGCCTGCCGCGCCAGCTGCGCACCCGAGCCGTCGTCACGTCGGCGATGGTTCCGGCGCCGAAGGTGGGCAAGATGTGCAGCCGCATGACGGACTCGGACCGCTCACGGGTGCGGTCTGCGAGCTTTCGATCCCTCAGCCATGCGGTGGCGTAGTCCGCGAAGTTGACCGTCCCAGCGTCCGGATCCGACCACTGACCACGCGTGATGTCCGCCTCGATCTGAGCGAGAGCAACCTGAGCTTCAGTCTTCGTCGGGTACGTCTTTTCGGCCGGGCGAAGTTGCCCAGTCTCGGGGTCGCGGTAGCGAACCTGCCAGCGGCCCGACGGGAGCTGACGAACGGACCCGAAGGCCCTGCGCCGGCCCTTCTTGTTGGCCATCAGGCGACCCTCCGCAGCGCACCGCGCCGGTGGCCGATCGGCCGCACCGTGTTGGCGTCGATGAAGGCGCTCAGCGCGGTCTCCGGTACGCGAACGTGCCGACCGACCTTGACGAACGTGATGCGTCGCTCGGCGATCAAGCGGCGCGGGAAACGCTCTGTGGTGCCGAGGAGTTCGGCCACCTGCGCCACGGTGAGGTAGCGGTCAGCCACGGGCGGGTTCTCCTTCCGTTCCAGGGGCGGGTTCGACGGATGCGGCCAGCCAGGCTTCGGCGTCGGAGAGGCCGGTTCCGGCGAAGACCCAGTGCGCGAGTACGTACGTCGTCTCGGGTCCGGTGTTGGGGTCGTTGGCTGCGGCTTGTGCTCGGCGCCATTCGGCGCGGGCGTCGCGGAGGGCGCCAAGGGTCGTGGAGTAGCGGCGGGATTTGGTGGAGAAGTGGCCGCGGAAGCCGAGCATGTGCGCCCAGGCGCGGAGGCGGAGGTGTTCGAGGTCCTTGCGTGCGCCGAGGGTCCAGGCGGTTCGGATGAGGCGGCGGGCGTGGTCGCTGATGTCGAGCTGGGCGAGTTCGGCGGCGAACTTCAGGGGGCGGTCGAGAGCTCCCGTGGCCGTCTCGGCGCCCTTGGTGGCGTACTTGGCGATGTACGCCGCTACGGCTTGCTCGGTCAGTTCCTGGCCGTCGTTGAAGTCGGCGGAGCGGATGGTGCGGACGTCGAGTTGGCGGCCGAAGGTGAAGGTGTGGGTGCGGTCGTCGAGGGTGGGGCCGTCGACCCGGACCTTGGAGGCGGCGGCGGTGATGGCGTCAGTGAGCAGTTCGGCGGTGGCCCAGGGCGGGGGCGGGGTGTCTCCACCGCTGGGGCCGTCGATGCGGATCACGGCGTGAAAGTGGACCGCCCCACGCTTTTGGTACTCGGCGACCTTGGCGAACGACACGCGGGCGTGGTCGCGGAGGCGCCGCTGTGACAGGCCGGCGCGCTTGGCGACCTCCCGACGCAGATAGATCGAGAAGCGCCGCCAGAGGGACCCGGCGTACGCGTTCCAGAGCACCGCCGCCTCGTAGTCGTAGGTGTCCGGGTTCAGCGGGGTCCCGAGCGCCTCGTCCTCCTGGCCGTGCTGCATGCCACAGCGGCAGGGGCGCCCGTCGGTGCGGCGGTTGTGGACCGGGCCGAAGCCGGGAGCGGTGAAGGTGGCGAAGACCCGGGGGTGAGCGGCGACGTGTTCCGGGGTGCCCTTGCCGCCCCGCAGTCCGGCGGTGATCAGTTGGAAGGTGTCGCGACGGTAGACCTCGGCGCAGGCCGGGCAGCGGGTGACGCGGCGGTTGTTGCAGCGGACGAGGAGTTGGCCGGCCGGGAGGTCGGTCGAGTTGAGGTGCTGGAGGATGCGGCCGATCTCACCGGTGGCGGTGTCGACGTCGTACTCGGTGCGGTGGCCGTCCAGGCGGATCGGGTGGGTGCAGCCGCCGAGCCCGGAGAGCTGGCGGAGGATACCGGGCAGGGTGCCGTCTGAGGCGAGCTTGCCGAGTTCCGGGAGTGGGGGCGGGGTGGGGCGGGCGAAGATGGCGATCTCCTTCTGACGGGCACTGGTCGGGAGGGGTGGGCCACCGGGGCGGCGGGTGCTTGGGCGTGTCATGCCGCCCCGGAGGCCGGACCGCTGGTCAGCGGCGGTGGTGGTCGCGGAGCAGGGAGCGCAGGACCACGGCGGCGACGGCGACCGAGATGGCCGTGACGGCGACGGCGGCCAGGAGCGCGGTGAGGACGACTCCGCCGACGAGGACGGCCGCGACGGTCTTCTGATCGATGGAGACCGAGGGGAGCGCGGGGCGTCGGACGGGTGCCGGGTCGGTGGGGGCGTGGGTGTGGGTGGGCTGAGGGGTGGGGTTGTCCGGGTATTTGGGCAGGAACACGGCTGCGATCCCCTGTCTACTCGTCTAGATGTGTTGGCCGTTTATGACGGTCACGCCGGAGCGCGTGCCGGACTCGATGGCGGGGGCGAGGAAGGTGTGCGAGAGCCAGAAGCCGAAGAGGGCGATGAGGACGACGATCCAGGTGCGGACGCCGAGGTACTTGACGGCCGCCCAGGCGAAGAAGCCGAGGACGACGACGAGGGGGAGGTTGAGCGTCACGGGGTACGGGGTCCTTTCAGCGGACGGGGCAGCGGTGGGTGCGGGCGGCCAGTTCGGCGGCGGCGCGGCTGTCGTAGTCGGCGGAGAAGTTGCAGCGTGGGGCGGTGCAGGCGGCGGTGTGCTTCTCGCGGCCCCGGTGGTCGTAGGCGGTGCCGACCTGGACGGGGCCGATGCGGGTGACGTTGCGGAAGTGGCGGTTGGCGGGCATGTCAGGGCTCCTCTCGCGGGGTGGGGGCGGGGAAGGAGTCGAGGATGCGGGCCGCTTCGGCGGGGTCCAGGGTGCAGTCGGCGGCAGCTTCGGCGAGGAGCCGGGCGAGCGCGGGCCGACCGCTGACGGCCATCTGGCGGGCCGCGTCAAGGTAGTCGGCGGCGGTGTTGAAGGTGAAGAGGGGCACGGGTCAGCTCCCTGTCGGTGTGAGGTGGGCGGCGATGGCTTCGGCCATGGGTGCCGGGACGCCGAGGCGGGCCCGGAGGGTGGGGGTGTCGATCGGGGCGCCGGTGCGGGTGTGGTGCTCGGCGGCGACCTTGCGGGCGTGGTCGATGAGGGCGACCGGGACCGGGACGGGAGGCCGTTCCGGCAGTGCCTCGATGGCAGGCAGGTCAGGGGCGGGCGGCTCAGGTGTGGGTTCGGGGTCGTCCTCCTGGTCCTCGATGACCTCGGCGGCCGGGGCCGTCTTGGGCGTCGAGTGGGCGAGGAGCGTTCCACCGAGGAAGGCGACGGCGGGCCAGCCCGCGACGAGGATGCGCAGCCAGGCAGGGACGTCGGTCAGGTCGAGGAGGCCGGCGGTGGCGACGTTCGCGCCCAGGGACGCAGCCAGCGCGATGACGAACCAGCACCAGGCCGCCGCCTTTGCGGTGCCGGAGCGCAGTCGACGCCAGGCGGCGACAAGCAGCAGATCTACGGAGATGGGGTAGGCCCACGCCTTCCAGCCGCCCTGTCCGGCGGCCATGGCGATGTCGTGGATGTGGGCGAAGGACAGCGCGGCGGCGATGAGCGCCTGTACGAGCACCGCGTCGAGGCGGGCCAGTGGGGCGCGCATGATGGCGACTCCTTCCGGGTTCAGGCATGGGAGGGGTAGGGACGTGGCGCGAGACGCTCACGCCGGCTGAAGAGAGCGGGGGCGTCAGTCAGTGACCGGGTACGGCTGGACGGCCGGAACGGGGGCCTCAACGGTCCGGGCGGGTACGGCGGGCCGGAAGGGCTTCAGCGCAGGCAGGTCGGGCACCAGGTGGGCCGTCTGCTGGCAGATGTGGGCGGCGTCGCCGAGGGAGAGGTAGGGGGTGCGGATGCGGGACCAGCCGCCGGACGTGTCCCCCGCGACGGCGAGGCCGGGCAGCTCAGGGGCGATGGCGCAGGCGGCCATGACCGCTTCCGGGGAGATGTCGCCCAAGGCCATCTTGGCGGAGGCTTCGTCATTGACCCGGTGGCAGACGCGGCCGGTGAGCTGGGCCCGGAGCATGGTCGCGCCCTTGCCGAGTTCGGCACCGAAGCGCTGCCCGCAGACTTCCAGGTAGATGCCGGCCGCGCGGCCGAGCTGGGCAAGGCGGATGAGCTGGGTGACCATCTCGTCGCGCCGTTCCTCGTCCTTCTTCGTGGCGACGAGGAAGAGTTCTGCCACCTCGTCGACGAACAGCACGACGGGCACGGGCCGTTGGTGTTCCGGCAGGCCCCAGATGTCCGAGGTGATCTCCTCGTCCGGGGTGCCGGGGGCGATGCCCTGCCGGGCCCTGATCAGGTCGTATCGGTCCTCCATCTCCTTGACCAGGACAGGCAGCAGCTCAGCGACTTCATCCGGCTCCGCGGCGAGGGCGGACAGCCGCGGGGCGAACGGGGCCAGCTCGACACCGCGCTTGCAATCGAAGCCGACCAGGGCGACGTTCTGACGGGCGAGCCCTGAGACGAGATGCCGCAGGTACATGGACTTGCCCGACAGTGTTGCGCCGAGGGTGAGTTGGTGGGGTACGGCCCGGTAGTCGCGGACGAAGGGCATGGCGTCCTCCCGCAGCGCGACCGGCACCTTGAGGAACCCGGCATCGGTCTTGCGCGGCATCCGCACCTTGCGCAGGACATCGAAGCCGACGAGCCGCAGTTCGACGACACCGGGCTTGACCGTGGTGACGTAGACGGCGTGGACGCCCCAAGCATGCCGCAGCCGTTCGGCGGAGGCGGCGACGTCGGCGGGTTCCTGCCCCGGAGCGAGGCGGAGCCGCAGGCGCAGCCCGGTCGAGGTGGGCCGGATGATGCCCCGCCGGGGCGGCACGGGCCGGATCTCCCGCCGGGTGGTGGCCTTGACGGCGAGGACCCGCAGCCGGGACGGGGCCACGGTCAGGCCGCAGGCTTCCATGACCGAGGCGTACGAGCTGAGCAGCCGGACGGTGGATATCGGACCGCCGACGGCCGACCAGTAAAGGGCCGGGTGGGTGGCCCGGGTGTAGGCGGCCCCGCCACCGAGCGCGGCGAGGGGACCACCCACCTCCAGGAGCGTTGTCAGATCGGTCATCAGGCGGTGGCCCCCATGGCGGCCGGGAAGGCGGCCGATGTGACGGCGGCGGCCCGGTAGGCGATGCCGTGACGCTGCTGCCCGTTGAACACGGACTCCCACGGTCGGGCGATCAGCCCCGGCAGCGAGACGGGTGAGCCCAGGATCAGGCCCTCGGTGACGCCGCCCTCCGGGACGGTGACCTTGATGAGCGAGGACTCTCCGTCCTCGATGTACACGACGCCGATGGTCATCAGCGCCTCACCGCTCACGGCGTCCTTGGCGATCTCGCCGGTCTGCCGGTCGCGGACCTTCGGTTCCGGGGCCTCCGTCAGCAGGATCGTCGCGGCGGAGGTCTCAACACGGATGGTGCGCACAGCACACTCCCCTATCTACTCGTCTATACATGTAGCGATCTGCGAACCCGATCTCCCGGGCTCACGAGGATCACCCTGCCACACAACTTGCCCACTCGTCTATACGAGTATGCCTGTTGGGGTGTACGAGTTCGAGGAAGTGCCCCCCGCGCACCACCGCCGGGTCACCCGCTCACGTGGCAGGGAGCTGGTACGACAGGACGTACGCGTCCGCCGCCATGACCGTGTCGCAGACCTCCACGGGCCGTCCCTCGGTGTCGAAGGCGGTCCGGATCAGGTGGATGACGGGCACGCCGGCCGCCAGGTGGAGCATCTTGACCTCCGCGGGCGAGGGCATCCGGGCACGGATCTCCTCCTCGAAGTGGTCGAGCCGGTGACCCAGCTCCTCGAGGCGGGCGTAGATGCCGCCGGGGCCGGGGTTGGGTTCGGCGATCTGTGTACCGCGGGCGATGTCGAGCGGCAGGTAGGAGGTCGCGAACTCGACCGGACGGCCGTCGAGGAGGTACCGGCGCCGCCGGGCAAGCACCCGCCGCACAGACCCGAGCCGGGTGGAGACGTCCTGACTGGCCTTTTCTTCCTTCACCTCAAGACTGTCGACCTGGGGGTGACTGCCGACTGCATCCGCCTCCACGATGAACGCCGACTTCCCCTGCTCACGGTGGCGCCGGGCGAACCGGTCCGAGGCCAGACGCCGCACCGGCGGACGCGGCCGGACGAACACACCCTTGCCGTGCTCGGCGTGCACCAGGCCCTCACCCTGGAGGACGGAGAAGGAGTTGCGGACAGTCATCCGGGACACCCCGTAGTGGTCCACCAGCTCAGCCTCCGAAGGCAGCTTCTCGCCCTCCCGGAACCGCCCCCGGTCGATGGCTTCGCGCAGCTGATCGGCGATCTGCCGGAAGACCGCACGATCACTCGTGGGGTCGAGATCACCGAGCAGGCCCGAAGGAAGTGAAGGGCTCACGTGTGTACTCCTTTAGGTATCTAGACGAGTGGGCGAGTGTTGTTGCTACGGTGGAGAGCCTAGCCATCCGAGAGGGCCGAGGAACGTGAGCACACAACGCCCGCACTCCGTGAGCGTGGCCGGGGTCGTCGTTGACGACCAGGGCCGGGCCCTCCTGATCCAGCGCCGGGACAACGGCAAGTGGGAGCCCCCGGGCGGTGTCCTCGAACGCGAGGAGACCATCCCCGAAGCCCTTCAGCGCGAAGTCCTCGAAGAGACCGGCATCAAGATCGCGCTTCCCGCGACCCTCACCGGCGTCTACAAGAACATGACCGGCCTGATCGTCTCGCTGGTCTTCCGCTGCGAGGCCGCCGACGGCGTGCCCACCACCGGCGACGAGACCCGCGCACTGCGCTGGGCCACCCGTGAAGAAGTGTCCGAACTCGCCGACGAGGCGTACGCGATCCGCGTCACCGACGCTTTGGACGCGGCGTCTCCGCCGGCCATCCGCGCCCACGACGGCGTGAAACTCGTCTAGCCCGAACCCGCTGCACGTGGCGGCCTACCAGCATGAAGGAACTTGTATGCACGAGTATACGAGTATGACGCGGGTCTGGGGACTGTCTTGCCCAGGTTTCCCGGAAGAGGTCAGCCGGGCCCGCCGCTGGACCCGTGACATCCTGCGCGGCTCCCCTTTTGCCGAAGACGCCGAGCTGATCGTGAGCGAACTGAGCGCGAACGCGATCCTCCACACGGCCAGCGGCCGGGACCAGGGCAGCTTTCACCTGGCCGTGGCGGTGTCCGCCCAGGTGGTTGCCGTATCGGTGACGGACGACGGAGGTACGGGCACGGCCCCCAAGGTCGAGCACCAGGACCAGGACGCCGAAGGCGGCCGCGGACTCGGCATGGTCAGCACGATCGCCCACCGGGTCGTCGTCCACGACAGCGAGGCCGGCCACACGGTCACCGCGGAGCTCTTCACAGACGTACGAGGAGGACGGCCCCTGTGCTGAGGACGACGACCAGCCCCGGCTTCTGGTGCGAGTGCTGGACACAGGACCTGGACGGGCAGCAGGCGCCAGCACTCTTCGGTTCCTACGACGCGTGCGGCGCCGTGGAGGCGAACAACTGGGTAGCGACGATCCTCCGCACTATCTCACCGGCGCTCGACACGGCAGCCTGCACGGAGGCATGGGAACGCCTCTACGACCACCGCATCGACACCCGCCGAGCGCTCCTACAACGCGAGCCCTGGACCGTCTCCATCACCCACATCAGCACGCGCATCACGTGGACGGTCCGACCAGTGCTCTTCCTGCCACTCGCACACCGCCAAGGCATCGAACTCCCCTTGTGTGCATACGACTTCAAGCCCGCTTGCTGCGAGTGATCGTGTCGAGTGATCGACTGCGTTACAACCTTCTTTACGGGTTCAAGGCGGCCCGCCTTCGGCGGACCGCGCGCGCTGGCGGCCACCGGCCGCCGCCGCTCCATGTCTCCGCCACCGCTGCGGCGGCCCGAGCCACTCAGCGCGCACTACTGACGACGAGGCCGCCACGGAATCCGTCGCCGCCTGCGCTTGGGCGGGCGGCAACTGTAGGACACCATGCAAGCCAATCTACGATAGGCCGCCCTCCGTCTTGCATCTCACCATTTCATCTCACGCTTAATTCCGCGAAGAGCGTCGACTACTTCGCCACCAAACGCTGCGGCCGCTCCTGGCGATTCCACGCGCCGAACCATCGCATAAAGCACATCACCAAAAGGGTGCATGCGCAGAGATGAAATCACCTCTTGAGCTTCGCCAGTACGACATTCTTCTTCAAGGCGAACCCAATCCCTCAACATCGACTTGCAGCGCACATAAGCTCTAGATCTACCAATCTCCAAAACGGGCCGCGTGAGACCAAATACACGTATTGTCTCTACACCCTTCGCCGTCCTCCCTGAATATTGGCCAGTACTAAGAGTGAGGGAAATATGATCAAACGGATCTTCCCGACTCGGGTCCACCAAAAGACACTGACCACTCGAGTCCAAAGGGTACTGATCCCGCTTTGCGTTACTATTACAGTTTGCGCAAGCCAGGAAGTGATTACTCCAAGTGAATACTTTCCTAGCATCGTGAGCGATCGGGACGAAGTGATCGATCGCCGTCCCTTCACTGTCACCGCAATACATGCATCGCGATACCCCAAAAGCCATCTGCTCCAGTGCGACTTTCAGGTCTCTGCGAATTGCTTTGGCGCCACGCCACGCCGCCCGGGCTTGCTCCGAATCACTCACGGAATACCCGATGGACTTAGTCGCCAGCCTGGAGGTAAGAACTTCGCTCAAGCCAATCCTTGTCACAGGAATCACTCGACATCACTCAATCTGGCCGCAACTTCGTCCACTCGCGCGCTAGAAGAACTAGTCAAACGATCACTCAATACTCGATACCTGTCCACCTCCGCTTCAGTCGCATCTCCAGAGAAGACTTTATCCTCGAGGCGAACTAGTTCACGCCTCACGTCTTCTGCCCGTTCGGAGTAAGGGCTATCGAGACCGAAGAGTTCCGACATAACCGCATCGTCGCCGCTTCCGTAAACAATTCGATTATAGAGAGACCCGCTCACAGGCGTCGGTGGGGCATCTTCATCAGGGCCTGCTAGCCGAACAAGCCCGCCAGAGTCCGCCCCCTGGCAGACGTAGGGGCTGTGCGTGGTTACAATAAACTGAATGAGAGGGAAATGATCCCTCAGCCATGGCCCAATTCTCTGCTGCCAACTCACGTGGAGATGAGCGTCGATTTCGTCAACGAGAATTACGCCAGGAAGCATGACCGTCACCCGCCCACCGACTTCCTCGATCGGCAAGTACCCAAAGAAATCGAAGAGTCCTCGAACCATATCGAGAATCAGCGCCGTCACTGTTCGATAGCCATCACTCATCTGCGACAATGAGATATCGACACCATTATGGGAAACCCAGAGCCCCTTGGAATTCACCTGCTTAATCGAATACCCATCACGCATAAGGCCATCAGCCAGCAAGCGGAGGACTGAATCAAGCAATAGGCCGGCCTCGCGCTCACCTTCGAGCTTGCGCAAATGCAATCCGATCAGCCAGGAAACACTCTCCCCCAAGGCGAATTCTTCACTGAAGAGGGTAGCGAAGCGATCATGAGTGGCACGCGCCGATCGAGCAGTGCTTGCTTCCGCCAGAGATCCGGACAGTCGCCGAAATGGCCCATATCCTGCAGCGAACCACCTCTGTTCTTTTTCTCGAGACTCAACGGTAGTATTTTTTTGCTTTGCGCCAGGCGGTGAATCTTCATCCTTGCCGAAACCGGCAACGGGAACTGCTTCTACCCATTCAGCAATAACAGTGGACCGAGCCCCACTAGATTGCTTCCGCTCCTCGCGAACTGGGAGATTAATCTCCACTCCCATCTCTCCGAAGGAGGGACTCCTCTCCGTGCTGTTTACTGGTTCCCTGCCAAGCACCTCCCTTACTTCATCCACATCAAGTTGAAGAGTGCCGGAAATCTTGCCGGGGCGATCTTCTCTGGCGCGCCAATCCGGATAGTCGGGAGCAAGGGCGTTGGCTCCCGAATTGCCTGCCAGCAACAGAGCCAAACAGCGCAGAATCGATGTCTTTCCTGAACCGTTACGCCCTGCAAGCACCGTTAGACCTGCATATGTTCCGTCTGGCCTTTGGAGCGTCAAATCCACATTCCTTGCGCCCATAAAGCCGAGTACTTCGGAAATTACAAGACGTTTCACATACACGTTGCACACCTCATCGCGATGCTGGTAGGCATAGTGCAGTTTAAGACGGGCAAAGCCCCATCGGACAGTTGCCGGTCCGAAGTGGCCACAGACATGCCCACAGGCAGAGCACACACCTCAGTACACATACCCATGCCAGGCAGGGCATCGGGAAAGGTAGCGGCCCAACACGTCTCAGAGGCGCCACCCACCGCAGATCAGAGCGCCATCTGTCAGCCGCTACGACTGCGGACCATCAGCACAGGTGAGAGCCCACCAGCCAAAGGTAGCGCTTCACTCACTTTGCTTCGGGACGAAGAGATCATCCCCAAGGTCTCACCGCCGCGCTTCCGCCGACGCAGCTTGCTCTGGTCGACGGCATGGCAGCGTGGCTGAGGCCGGTGGGGGTGCAGCGAGGCACACGCGTGCGTGGTCGGCCGGCGCGCCCGCCGTCGTGGCTGACTGTCGTCGGCTGAGGTTCGTGCCACAACCGTGCCAGATCCAGGGGTCAGCCACGGTCAACAGCGGCGGAGTGCGGTCGAGTTACCAGCCACCACATCGGGGTCGAAGCCGCAGGTCAGGAGCAGGACACCCCGGCCTCTCTCCTAAAGCGGGTGTCGCAGGTTCGAATCCTGCCGGGGGCACGATAAAGTGTCAGGTAATTGGACATACCACCCCTCCGCAAGTATCGCGGAGGGGTGGTTTTGTCCTAGACGGGAACCTGATGGGAACGGCACGATGAGTGACTAGGCGTAACTTTACGTCGACCGCACCATGCTTCTTTGTGCGGTTTTATCGCAACCTGTAGAGCGTTACTGGCACTGACGGACCGCCATCTGGGCGATGCTGAGCGGCGCCGGAAACGCCTGGCTCCGCCAGGGAAAGCGGTACGCACCGCTTTGATCGCCCTGGTGTACACCCGCCCGGCGTCCCGTACTTCAGGCCCGCACTCCATGCGCACGAAGCGCCCGCCGCGCTCCCTGGCGCACCGGCCCTGAGGGTTGCAGGGCGCGCCAAGGTCCCTTCAGCGGGTGCCGTCGAACACTCCCGTGATGTGCCGCTCGGCCAACTCCCGCCACAGGGCGACGGCGCCCCCGCGGCTTCAGCCCATGCCTACCGGGTGCTGGTGTCGAGATTGCTCCGTCGGGTGGCGATCACCAGGAGGGCTGCCGCGGCGGCGAAACCAGCCGTGACGAACGCTGCGACGGCCTGGTTGTCCATTTCGGTGGGACCGCCGGGCAGGGAGGAGAAGAGGGCTAGCAGGAGGCCGATGCCCACGGCGGTGCCGCAGCGCTGGGCCGTGGTGGCCAGTGCACTGGCCACTCCTGCATCCCGGCCCTCGGTCTGGACGAACGAGGCATTGGTGTTGGGCCCCACGGACAGGCCGACGCCGAGCCCGGCCACCAGCAGCGGCACGAGCATGAGCCAGAAGCTGAGGGAAGCTGCGGACACGGTGAGCACGAGGACTCCTACGGACGCAAGACCGATGGCGATCAGAGTGAGGCCGAAGGTGACGATGCTGGTGCCGAAACGCCTGCTCAGACACTGGGTGTTGACCGCGCTCACCACGCTACCTAGGGCGAAGGGCATGATCAGCAGCCCGGCCTCGAGGACGTCGTGGCCGAGGGCGTCCTGCCACAGCAGGGCGAGCATCAGGAACGAAGCGGTGAAGCCCGCGAATCCGAGGAACGTCGTTGCGACGCCGATCGGCAGGGCGCGCTGCTGGAACAGGCGCCGGGGGACGATGGCGAACTCCTCGGCGCGCTCCCGGCGCCGCTCGATCACGACGAAGAGCGCGAGCGGGGCGATGTTCGACGTGCTGATTCCGAGGGAGAACGGCAGCATCGTGGCGATGACGGCGGCGATGAAGATCAGGAGGCCAGCCGGGTCGCTGCCGCGGGAGCCGCGCGGCTGGGAGGCGGGCAGGACGAAGTGGCCCAGGACGGCTGCCAGGATACCGATGGGGACGTTGACCAGGAAGACCAGGCGCCACCCCATGTCTCCGCCGCTCTGGATGAGCAGGCCGCCCAGCAGCGGGCCGGCCGCGCTGAAGCCTCCGAAGACGGCGCCCAGGATGCCGAACGGCCGTGCGCGCTCCGGCCCCTTGTAGAGGAGCTGTATCAGCGCGGTCACCGGTGTCATGGCCAAGCCGCCGCCGACGCCGGCCAGGGCCTGGCCCAGGACGAGCTGGGTGATGTTCGGAGCCAGCCCGCACCAGGTGCCCGCCGCGGCGAATATCGCCACGCCGGCGACGGAGACCTTCTTGTGCCCGCACTCATCGCCCAGCCGTCCCGCGGGCAGGAGGACGAGCGCGAAGACGAGGGTGTAGACCGTCAGGATGACGGACTGGCCGGTGCTGCCCGCGTCCAGGCTGGTCCGGATCGACGGCAGCGCCCCGTTGATGCTCGCGAGGCTGAGGAGGGTGAGTGCCGCGGGGGTCAGCAGCACGGTCAGGGGGAGCCACCGGCTCCTGCGCATGCCCAACCCCCGCTAAGCGTTGTCCCGTAAATGATCTACGACGTGCTCGTTGAGCTGCCCGCTTCTTCGTCACCCGGCGACGGTGAGGTTGTGCAGGCGGGCGATGCCGAGCATTGCGTGGTAAACGCCGTCGCCCTTGAGGCGGCAGTCGCGGAGGATCTTCCAGGTCTTCATACGGGCGAAGGTGTGCTCGACGCGGGCGCGAACCTTGCGGTGGGTGGTGTTGTGTTCCTCTTTCCAGGCCGGGAGCTGGGCTTGGCCGGGTTCGCGGCGGTGCGGGATGACCAGGCCGGTTCCTCGGTAGCCGCCGTCCGCGATCACTGTGGTCCTGCCGACGGTGGCCTTGGCACCGGATAGTTCCCACGCCTTGCAGTCGTTGCGGTTGCCGGGCAGTGGCTGGCCGACCGCGACGACGAGCCGGGTGTCGGCGTCGATGACGACCTGGTGGTTGGTTGAGTACCGGTAGTTTTTCGACTGCTCGGCGACCTGGTGGTCGCGGGTGGGGACCAGGGTTCCGTCGACGATCAGCACGGTGTCTTTACGGAACCGTCTGCGTTGCTGGAAGGCAAGCGCCGGCCCGAGGTGGCCGATGATGCGGTCGGCCGAGGACTTGGACACTCCGAACAGCGGGGCCAGTTGGCGCAGGGTCAGGTTCGTCCGCCAGTAGACGGCGACCAGCAGCACTCGGTCCTCCAGCGGCAGGCTCCACGGCCGGCCCTTGCGCACCGGATCTGCACCCTCACGCCGCAACGCGGTGACCAGTTTGCTCAACTGACGTGGGCTCAGCCCGGCGAACGGGGCTATCCAAGACGGCTCCGACGCCGTGATCACACCAGCCACCGCAAGATCGTCTCACCTGCCGGGGAGGCAGTTGGCGAGCCAGTCCGCTTGTTCTGCACGATTGACGCCGCCATCGCCGTCCACCACGTAGGCCAGTGCCTCCACGAAGGTTGAGCCCAGGGGCCACAGCCAGTTCGGCCCCACAGCGACGACGCGCCCGCTTGCCGCGATATACGACCTGAACTGGACCGACCACATACCCAGAGGGCTGTAGTTCTCTGCGTATCGACGCCTCAGCGTGGATGCTTCCTCGGCACTGTCGATGCAGGCGTCAACGGGGTCAATGTGCAGTGACGAGCCGGGGACGCGGACCGAGGAGTTCTTGATCGCCAGCTCACCGAACTCACTCCAGACCCCGAGCGCCACGTCGTTGAGCTCGAACCCCACGTCTGTCAGCTGCTGTCTCCAGCCCGCAGCGGCGATCTTGCGACCTGGTGTCCACCCAGCAAGCCCAAGCGCCTCCAGTACCGACGGACCGCAACCCATCACCGACTCACTGATGCGTTCTATGCGCCCTCCCCTTCCCCTCGACCGCGCATGCTGCCCTGAGTTTGCCGCACATCCCCGCCAGCAGACAGGGCTACTGGTCACGGAAGACACGCAGATCGTTTACGGGACAACGCTTACACTCCCCACCGCCAGGCCGTTGGCCAACAGAAATACAGAGGTCCGGCTGGAGTACTAACCCAGGCGAGCTTTCATCGCACTTTCGTGACCTTCATCCCAGTACTTTACGTGCCGCCACCGCTTTCGATCGTATCCGCCGTGCCCTTGCCAAGGAGACACCAGAGACCACAGGGCATTCCATCCGATGCAAACTTGGAGACGGAGGGATTCCTCGACTTCCCCATTCCTAGCCGCAGCACCGGCGAGTGGCAGTGCATGCTCAAGAGTTTCAACGAACAGCAGTAGCGCGCTCTTCACAGCTCGCGCTACCTGCCGCTCGTCACTGCCTCGTTCCGCACGGGACAACGCTGCAATGCGATCCCTGAGGAATGAATCAAGCAGCCTCACGTCTTCGATGGTGACGTCACCGCCATACCTCAATGGAGACTTAGCCGACCCACCCTCACTCATGAGCACCGACCCATTTGGTCACCTTTCCCAGATGGGGTCATCGTAGTCGAAGTCAACTTCGCCCTACTCGTCCTTTTTCCACACCCTGGTCACATAATCCCACGGTATTCCGCCATCGAATGCGATCCCCTTTTCGTGAGGCGAGGGGCTAAGGGGCCGAGTTCCGCGTTTACGTCAATACCATTAGGGGCCCCGCGAATCTCATACACGTACCCGTGTCGACCGCCGAAATAGGTCGCCACTATATCGTTACTCTTCGACGTTCCCACGTAACGACTATGGTTGTTGATGTCACTCGCGTAGTCGAGCAACGATGTGCCACTTCCGGGATCCTGAGGCATGAATCCACCAGCATCCTGAATTTCCTCCGGCGAGCGCGAGTCGCCTCGATAGACAGTGTTGCAGTTGTGGACGAGGACCGGCGTGGCGCCTGCGAGCACATAGTACGTGTGGACGTCGCTGACGGTGAGGTCGTGGGTGACCTGGGTCTTGATGTAGCGGGTGATCGCGGTGATCTGGACGTGGGTGCCGGCGCTGGTCTGGAGCCACTGGCCGGACTTCAGGTCGCCGCCCTCCACCCAGGTGCCGTCGGTGGGATCGGCGGCGGGGTCGGTGACCCAGAAGGGGTGGGTGTCGGTGGTCGTCAGCTTCGAGGTGGTGCCGTCGGCCGCCTTCACGGTCAGGACGGTGAAGTCCTTGTCGTGGTAGGTGGTGATGGTGGCCGTGGCGGTCTCGGTGCCCGCGGTCGTCGAGGCCTCGGGGTCGTTGGCGGCCAGCTTGTCGCCGTTCTCGACCTTCTCGATCGGTTTCGTCGTGCCGTCCGCCATCAACACCTTGGTGCCGGGCAGGAAGCTGTGGGCTTCTTGCGTCGAGCAGGACGTGGCCGGACCGGCGTCGTCGGCGTCCGCGCTGTCCCCGCCGTCGGCGTGGTTGTCCTTGGCCCTCTTTGCGTCGTTGGTCTTGGCCTTGGCCGCGGCGTCGGTCTGGGTGGCCTTGCCGGCCGTGCCCTTGGAGCCGGTGTTGGACTTTCTCTTCGCTGCGGCCTTGGCCGCCAGGGCCTTCTCCTTGGCCTTCTTCAAGGCTTCGGCGGCCTTGCGTTTCGCTTCGGCCTTGGCCCGCTTGATGGCGGCCTTCGCGGCCTTCAGGGAGGCGATCGTCTTGCGGGCGACGTCCTTGGCCTTGTTCAGGGCCCGGATGGCGCTGACGATCCGGTCCACGACCTTGATGACCTTGGCCGCGAGCTTGAAGACCTTCGCCCAGGGGATGGCGTCCAGGAGAAGGGAGCCGCAGGCCCACAGGTCGCCCTGGGTGAAGCAGCCCACCACGTCGTTCCAGCCGATGAACTCCTTGAACAGGGCCCAGCCGTACGTCCGCACGATGTCCGTGACCGACTGGGAGAGGATCTTCTCCTGGGCGGCGATCTGCGCGTCCAGCGCCGCCTCCGCCGCGTCGAAGGTCGAGGCGGTCGAGGTCAGGCCCGTCGGGTCGGCGTGCGTGACCGGGTTGTTGTTGGAGTAGGTGTAGCCGTTGGCCTGGAGCGGGTCGGTGAGGTCGAGGACCGGGTCGGCGGAGAGGAAACGGCCCGTTGTCGGGTCGTACTCGCGGGCGCCCAGGTGGGTCAGGCCCGTGGTGTTGTCGTCGGTGCCGCCGACATAGCCGGTCTTGGACAGCCAGTTGGCGCTCTCCACCCGCTCGTTGCCGTACGGGTCCAGGCGGGAGAAGCGGG
>NZ_JBLRVZ010000026.1:231052-377311 GCF_048159505.1 Streptomyces sp. T028 | reverse complement strand
AGGCGGAGCGGTCCAGGCGGCCGATCTGCATGACCGCGCGGCCGAGCGGGCTGGGGCGGCCCTGGCCTGCGAGGACGGGCAGGATCTGGGAGGCACGGACGGTGCCCTCGCGCAGGGAGCCCGCCAGACGCAGCAGGTCGTCCCAGTTGTCGGTGATGGTCTGCTGGCGGATGCGGCCGGTGGTGAGCGGGTTGAGGGGGCCGTAGTCGGCCGCAGGGTCGGCGCGGTAGAGCAGGGTGTGCCCGGCGTCCGCGAGGCGTGGGGAGAACTGGTAGCCCAGGAGCCGGAACAGGCCGAAGATCATTTCGGAGGCGCCTGCTGTGTCGGTGGCGATCTCGGTGGGGTTCAGCGACGTCGGCTGGTCCAGGATCCCGTCGAGCAGGTAGAGGCTGTCGCGGCGGGTGCCGGGGATGACGATGTGGTTGAAGCCGCTGTACTGGTCGGAGAGGTAGTTGTAGAGCGTGATGCCGCGGGCGGCGAAGTACTTCGGGTTGGGCCCGGAGTTGAGGACCCGCAGCGGGGTGGCGAAGCGCAGGCCGTCGGCGGAGGCGAGTTCGCCGCCGCCCCAGTGCCCGACGATGGGCAGGGTGGCCTGGTAGTCGACGAGGACGGCGTTGGCGAGGTGGAGGGTTTCGGCGCGCAGGTGGTTCTGCTCGACCCAGAACAGCTGGTCGCGGGAGCGGCCGGGCTCGTCCTCGGAGACCATCGCCTGTATCCCGATGTTGCACGCCTCGGCCACGAGTACCGCTGCCAGCGATACGACGAGGTGTTCGGCGCGGCTGCCGGCCTCGGAGACGTGGTGGAAGTGGTTCAGGAACCCGGTCCAGGCGTGGACTTCGAGGAGGAGTTCGGGAAGGTCGACGGTGGGGATGCGGGCGTCGACGGCCTCGCGCAGGTCTTTGAGGCCGGCGGGTTCGGTGAGCTTGTCCAGGCCGGTGAGGACGAGGTGGTCGCGCAGTTTGCCGTTCTCGGTGCGCTGCTCGATACGCACATGCGGGTTGTCGGCGAGGCCGGCGCGCAGGCGCCGGTAGTCGTCGTCGAGTTCGCGGCACCAGCGGCCCAGGTTGACTCCGGGTTTCTCGGACAGGCCGAGGCTGCGGCACACCCGGGTGCGGGCGTTCTCCCAGGCGGCGTCCTGGAGCAGGGCTTTGCGGGGGTCGCCCCACTTGTCCAGGCCGGGCACGAACACGTCGTGGCGGCGCAGGGCGCCGCGCAGGGCGCCGCGCAGGGCTTCGGCGGTGCCGACGATCCAGGCGTGCTTGTCGACGCCGCCGACGTGCTCGCCCTCGGTGGGGAACACCTTCGTCTGCCAGGTGGGTCCGAGGTGGCCTGTGGGCACGGAGGGGAACAGTTCGCTCTGGCGGCTCTTGGCCAGCGTCCGTTCCAGCTTCGGCAGGAATGCCAGGGCCTCCATCAGGGGGCCTGCCTCTTCGAGGCCCTCCAGGCCGAGGTGCTTCGTCAGGCGCCGCAACGGCTGGTTGATGGTGCGGTAGCGGGCGGTCAGCTCGGCGGCGATGGTCTCGGCCTCGGGGCGGGCCAGTTCGCCGACGGTGCGCGCGGCCTGGTGCATGGCGGTGATGTCGAGCAGGTCGAAGCCGGATCGGACGTCGCCCTCGAGAGGTCGCTTGCCCTATCACTGTCAACTACTGCCACTCTTCGCCAGAGCGAGAACAGCCACCAGAAGGCCGACTATGGCGGCGATTTCGGCGATGACCGTCAGGCACGGGCGTCGCTGACGGCTGTTGGTCGGCCCGGGCCCGCTCCGACGTTGATGCTGGGGGACTCTGGACGGCGAATCAACGCGGTACCGGCGCCGAGCTGAACGGATCCGCAAGCCGCGAGTCAGCGCACGAAGTATCCGAAGTATCAAGAGAACAAGACACAAACCGATCACAGCAAGAGCGAGATCTTCCGGTACCACTATCACGAGCCCCCCTGAAGCGCTCGGCAGTTTACGCCGCGCCCGCGCACCGCGCAGTCAAGCGACAGTGCGCCCGTCCATCATCCTCAGGCACCCCGGTAACGGGGCTCCTTCGGCATTGCCCGTACACCACCCCGGAGGACCTCCGCACCCTGCATGCCCCACACCTACCGCCAGGTGCCTGGCAAGTCCGCCCTTGAGACGCTCACATACCGGATCTGCTCCTGTTTTGGCGTCCCCTGCACCCCTGCCACCTGGCCGAACAGCCAGCCAGTTCCGGCGTGAAGGTCCGCGACAGCAGCCCCATCCGCACCCGCTCCGGGAACCCCTCCCCGGCTATGTGATCACGTGTCACAAGCCGGGGACCCTACCGCACCAAGATCACTCAATGGAAGCGACGTTGGACTACGGACAGTCTCGACTCTCTCCAGCAGTTCCTATCCTCAAGCCGTTTTCCGGAGATCCACGTCCCGCCTTCGAAGATCTGCACCACGTCGGACTTCCCCTCCCGATTTGACTTCTGGGTGATCTATACACGCTTGGAGTTGACCACCCAGTCACCCCCGGGTTGTTTGGCCACCAGTTCGGGGGACGTCGGGTAGTAGTGTTCCCGGGAGCGTGGTTCCAGCATCTCGTTGCGGCTCATGCCAGGCGGTATTGCCGGTGCGGTGGGCCCATGCGCGGCATTAATGCAGGCTTCTGTCCGTGACCGCCTGTGTGCGCGTGACGCCCTCGGAGTTTCTTATGATGATGCTGGTATCCGTGTGATCGTTCTTTCCGTTCCTCGTCGTTGTCGAATCCGTATGCTTGGACTCCTGGGGTTTCATCTCGTCGGTGACTGTATGGGTATGTTCCCCCTGGTCGTCCTTCCAGGTCTCTTTCGATGTGGTTGTATTTTCGTTGCCATGCCGTTCCATTTTTACTTCGTGTTGATGCCCCTGCAGATCTTTGCGCTTTTCCTCCTGTTCGAATTTTGTCTCGCGTCCTTTCTTGTCGTAATAGGCGTCAGTGGTAGTCGTGTGCCCGTCTGGCCGCCTTTCCTCCGTGCGCTTATGGATGCTCCCGTCTTTCGATCTGGAAATATCCTCCTTGGTCCAGAGGGTCTCCTTGCCTGACTGGTCTTTGAAGCTTTGTATGACGTGACTCCCCTCCTTGTCCCTCCAGGATTCGATGTCCTTTTGTCCGGTCTTGTTCCCTTTGTCGTCCTTGATGTCCTCATTCCTGCGCTGGTGACCGTCCCTGGGGCTGCTCGACCGGCCTCTGTCGTCACCGCCTCGCGCCTTGCTGCTGTCTCCCTCGCCGACGCTTCCCCGGTCGCCCGCCCCGGCGCGGGGTGAATCCGACCGGCGTCTCTCATCGGCTTCCGGTGCCTTGTCCCTCAGCTCGCCCATTCGTACTGTGCTCCTTCCGTACCGGATGTCTGATCGTGACCGGATTCGACAAGCAGGTCGTTCAACGCGCGGCGCTCGGTGGCCGCGTGGGCCCAGGTCTCGGCTGCCAGCATGTGTTGCGCGAAGCACAGGCCGACACAGCGGGTGACATCCCTCAGGCGTGCCACCAGTTCGGGATCCTGGCCTTCAGCCGGGTACTCGACGAGTTGGTACGCGGCGTCCTGGCATACGTCCCACACCGCGGGCCGCCTGCCCTCACCCAACGCCCGGTCGCTGTTGCGCGCTTCGGCCCAGACGTCCGCGAAGTCGCCCGACGCCGCGAGCCCGGCGACTGGCACATGGCATAGGCAGGCACCGGGCCGACCGGCCCAGATACGCCGGCAGCCCTGAAAGGGGCCATGGTCCGCGCTGCGCAGATCGAGCAGTCGCCGGCGTAGACCGAGCACCTCGCCGTCCGGCTGCCGCGCGTCAAGATGGGCCAGGACCGCGCGGTGGATCCGTTCCGCGACGGAGGCGCTTTCCGTGAACGTCCAGCCGGCGCGGGCGCCAAGGGTTTCGGCGAGCCGGCGGGCTCCGTGGCGCGCCAGGCACGCGAGGAGCGCGCTGCTCTCCACCCATCGGGGCCGGTGCGGTTCCACCGTGGCGGTGACGTCCGGCCAGCAACGCTCCAGACCACCGACGGTCTGCACGGCCGACAGGACGACGCGGGCGAATGTGCGCATCACCGTGCGGTCCTGAACCAGGGCGCGCGCCACCTCGCAGGCCCCCGGTGCGGTCAGGCAGCGCGAATCACAGTCCGTGGAAGGCGTCATGGCCCTCACATCCAGACCGCGCGCCGCCATATGCTCGCGTACCTCGCCGGGGGTAGGCCAGGTGCCCGACCCTCCCTTGGTGGGCGGCACCTGCAGCAGCAGCGGTGCGTCCTCGCCATCGGTGAACACAGCGGCCCTTCCGACCGGCAGGGTGGCGAGGGCCATGTTCTGAGCCGGTGTCATCACCATGGTGGCGCCGAGCACCTCGCGGTCGTCGTCGGCGACGATTCGGTGGGCCAGTTTGAGGTTGGTGTTCTTCAGTACGTCGGGCGCCAGCTTCGTCGGGATCTGATCGACGACGACGACGCCCTGGCCGTATGCCCGGACCTCCGACAGCAGGTTGGTGAACGTCTCGACCGCCTTGCCCCGGACATCCGCCTCGCCCTCCTGACCTCGCTTCCCCTCTGTGTTGGCCAGCAGCCGGTGCGCTTCCTCCATGACGAGCAGATGGGCGAGCCCCTCGGTGTCACCCTGCGCGCGGCGGTGCTCGGCCAGGCGAATCATGAGCAGCCCCATCATGAATGCCTTGTCGTCATCGTCGCCCATGCCATCGAGTTCGAGCACGGTGGGCCGGCCGAGCAGGTGCTCGATCGGCAAGGAGCGGTGCACGTCAAGCATCCGGCCCTTGCCACCCGTGCGCAGGCTGTTGATGCGGGTACGCAGGGCGGCCCGGATATTGCCAGTGACCTCGGCCTCGTAGCCGAGCCGCGGAACGACCTCCTCCACCTTGCGTACGAGGTCGGAGAGGGTGGGGAAGGCAGCCGAGCGATCGCAGCCGACATCGAGCCGCCGGTTGCCGCCACGGGTGAGCTCCCAGCCGCGGTCGGTGTAGACGTCGTGGAGGCAGACTTCGAGGACTTGCGGCAGCGGGGTCCACATACCGAAGCTCGCGTGGAACACGGAGCGCAGCAGGTCCAGGTGGGCTCCCACGGAGACGCCCTCGGGGACTTCGAAGGGGTTGAGCCGGAAAGGGGACACCGTTTCGTCGCCGAGGGTGAACACCTGGAGATCGCCGGCGAGTCCCTCGTCGCGGAGGAGTACTCGATACTCGGTCTTGGTCGGTTCGACGACCAGGAACGGTGCGCCGGTGCGGGCTACCTGGCGCAGCAGGTGGAACACGGTGTTGGTCTTGCCCGAACCGGTGACACCGGCGACGAACGCATGCCGAGTCAGCGAGGACAGCGGCACGCGATACTCGTTGGATCTCTCTTGTCCCTGATGAACGACCCGCCCCACCAACAGGCCCCTGGCAGGGCGCCCGGAACCAGCCACTGTGTCGAAGCGGGCGACCGTCTCGACGGCGAATCCGGGTGTCTCCAGTTCGGGGAGGTGGACATAAGCGGCCAACTGGGCGGTGGTCAGCAGCGTCTGCAGCTCGAAGGGACGCCGGAAATACCCCGGGCCGGGCGTGCCGGGCTGATCGGGCAGCGCCCACGCATCGGCCAGGGCGGCGGCTCCGGGAAGCTCGAACACGCGAACCGGCTCCGGCAGGGACCTCGGTCCCGAGAACACGCTCCGCCAGGCCGCCGCCAGCCGCGGATAGCTCTCGTCGTGGCCGAGCAGGTACACGCCGGTCCGCCAGGCGCCGGTGGCCATCGCCTCCCCGAGCGAGGACAACGAGACCTTGAGCAGTTCGGCGTACTGCTCGGCCAGCGGGCTGGGGGCACCCTCGGCCCGCGCCTGCGTGGCGATCACGCGCAGCTCGTTCAGCACCTGCTGGCGGACCCGGGCCACGGACGACTCGGCCACCGGGTAGGCCAACACCAGCGCGGCCCACTCGGTACCGGCCACGGACGCAAGGATCCGATCGATCGGCGCCGATCCGTCCCCCTCCTGGATACCCGCCGGATCCGGCACTCCCAACGCCACCCCGCCCACGGGCCAGCGCCAGGGCACCCCGGGCGCGTCCTCGGCCTTCACCGAGGCGTACAGGCCTCCCAGCACCGCCTGCAGCACATCGCGGCGGCGGTCCTGCACCGGGGCGGGCTTGTTCCCCGACGACCACGTGCCCAGCTGCACCCGGACCCCGTCCGCGGCGCCCACCACGTGGAAGGCGATGGGAATGCGGTGACCGTACAGCCCGGTGATGAGCTCGGCGGTACGCGGCCGCCACAACTCGCCCGGCCCCCGCAGCGCCCCGTGCGGCGCCCTGTCGGGTACCTGGACCGGCCCGTTCGGCGCCTTGTCCGGCCGCCCCACACCGCGCACCCGCAGCAGCCGACGGCCTTCGGGGTGGCCGGCGGTGCGGGGACTGCCTGGATCGGGGACCAGTGGCACGCACCGCTGCAGGTAATCAACACTCTCCGTCGTCACACCCGTCGACATGGCCGCCCCCTTCGCCCGCCGGACACCGCCGCAGGACCCCGGTTTTCGCTTTCGCTTGCTGACCCTCCGTCGGAATTCCCGATCAGACGGCCTCCTTCGTGCCGTTGCGCAGCACCCGCGTCAGCACGGGGCAGGTGTCATGCCGTTCTTCGCGGCGTCTTGGCACCACTCCCGGTGCTGCTCCTGCCACTCCCGATCCTGCTGATCCACCTGCTCCTGGTATTCCTTCTGGGAAGCCTTCTCGGCGGGAATAGCGATGAAGACGATCCCGGCGACGATCACGGTGACCACGACGGCGAAAACGGCAAGGGCGATCAAGACCCGTTTCTTGATCGACTTTCCCCTGACGGACGCGCCGGTTGTCAGGTTGTGCACCCGGCTGGTGTGCAGCGTGCCGTGCTTCCACCGGCCGGTGACCCTGACCTCGTCTCCCTCATTGAGGGATCCGTCGAACCCGTACGAGCGCAGTTGCACGGGGACCGGACGCAGCCGGTTGCCGGCGCGGTCGTAGCGCTCGAGTCGGAACGTCAGGACACTCTCGGCCCCGTGCTCTCCGTAGCTCTCGCTCCGCTGCTGGATACCGCGCACCTGACCCACCACGGTGGCGTCCCCGTTCCAGGCACCGCTCTGGCCGGCGGGCTGCTGCCCCGCCGGACGAGGCTGCCGAGCTCCGCGTCCCGCCGGAGCAGGAGAGGAACCCGCGCCCGCCCGCCCTCCAGGCGATGCGGCATCACCGGCCAGAAAATCGAACCCGGTTGATGTTGCGGACATGTCCACACGAGGCTGCTGCTGTGCGCGGAAGCGGCCCCGTCCGCGCGGCGGCGGTCCGCCTGTCGGTGACTGATCGGCGCGGTCGGCCATCTGCCTCCCCCTTCTTCACTCGCAGTGGCGCAGGCGGAGAAACCGCCTCTCCGCCGTTGATGCCCGCTAATTTCTTCGAGAAATGCTTGTTCCCTCTGGAATGTGCTACAAAAGCCGATCAAGATTGCGGATGATCAATTTTCAGGCGGCGCGTGCCGTGGACACCCTGAGGAGCAGGACGAGGACATCGGCGGTGAGCGTCGCGTCGACGCGCGCCAGGTACGCTGCGAAGGCGTCGATCCTGGCGCCGTGGGAATCGCCGCTCGACTGCGTCAGCGCCGTCGATGCGACGGCGGCGAGGCCGGTTGCCCCCAGGCAGGCGGCGGACAGTGCGCGGACGGTCCGTGAAGCGCACACAGAGAAACCCCCCTTGGGCCATCCGGTCGTGAACGACAGGGAAAGCGTGCGGACTTCGGGGTCCTGTGGGCATGAGTACGGTTTCCCGCTTCGGCCGGGAATTTCTCCCGGGGTCTGCGGGAGCGGTCGGCGGGCACAATGAAGGGCGTGTCCCGACCAGACAGCGCCTCTCCCGCAGCGAGGCGGCCACGTCGTCGATGGGCCGCCCACGCCGTAGCACTGGCTGCCCTGGCGCTGACCGTCGGCGCGGGCGTGCTGGCCGTCCTCAACCGGCACGCCGTCACGCCGCTCGGCGACAGGGCCGGTGGTGGCCATACCGCCGCCCAGATGGTGATGGCAGTCGCGTTCACCGCCGGGGGCTGGCTGCTGGCGGCACGGCGACCCGAGGTGTTGTTCGGCTGGCTGGCGCTGGCCGGTGGGATCGGTCACGCGCTCGCGGCGGCCGGTACCGGATGGACGGTGTTCGTCCTGGACGCGGGCGGTGGGCTGCCGGGGGCATCGGTGACGCTGTGGGCGGCCTCCTGGGGAGAGGCCCTGGAGCCTGCCGTGATGGTCCTGATCTGGGCCGCCTTCCCGGGCGGCCGGTTTCCGCGCGGCCTGCTGCGGTGGGCGGCCGCCGCCAGCGTCGCGCTGTGCGCCACAGCGTGGCTCTACGCGGTGCTGGGGCCGCTCCAGCCAGCCGAAGCGGCCGACACGGGACTGCGTAACCCCGTGGGCCTCGGTTTCCTTCCGCGCTGGGAGCCCGTCGCGCTGTTCGCAGGCGGTCTGCTGCTGGGGTCGGCCGTGATCATCGTGCGGTGGCTGCGCGCCGAGGGCGGACAGCGCCAGGTGCTGCGCTGGCTGGCCGTCACCAACGCCGCCGCGATCCTGGTCACCCCCTTCGTCGTGGCCCTCCCTGTCGGTGAGCTGATCTCCACCATGGGGACGCTGATCGAACTGCTCGTCATCGCCGCGGTCGTGCTGGCGAACCAGGTCTACGCGATCGACGTGGTCCTCAACCGCACCCTGGTCTACACCCTGCTGACCGCTTTCGTGGCCGGGGTGTACGCGGCCGGTGTCGCGCTGCTCGCCCTGCTCGGCCAGGCGGTGGGTGGACCCTGGACGGCCGTGGCCGCGCTCGGCGCCGCCTTCAGCCTCGCCCCCGCCCGGCTGCGGGTGCAGCGGATCGTCAACCGCTTCCTGTACGGCGAACGCGACGAGCCGTACACCGTGATGGGCCGCATCGCCTCACGGCTGGAGGCCGCCGGCAGCGCCCAGCAGTTACTGCCGAGCCTGGTGGAAGCCGTCGCGGGCGCGCTGCGGCTGCCCTGGACAGCAGTCGAGATGCGCGGCGAGGACGGCACCAGCCGCCGCATCACCCACGGCGGCCCGCCGGAGCCACAGGCTCCCAGCGTCCGGTTCCCGCTGGTCCACCAGGGCCGCGCCATCGGCGACCTGGTGGCCGGACTGCGCTCCGGCCAGGGTGCACTGGACGTCCGCGAGACCCGGCTACTGGAGGACATCGCTCGCCAGGTCGCCGTGGCCGCCAGCAACGTCATGCTCACCGAGGCGCTGATGCGCTCCCGGGAACGCATCGTCGCCGCGGCCGAGGAGGAGCGGCGGCGCCTGCGCCGCGACCTGCACGACGGCCTGGGGCCGGCGCTCACCGCCGCCGCGACCAAGATCGACGCGGCCCGCAACCTCACCGGACGCGACCTGGACCGGGCCCGGGACCTCCTCGGTGACGTCCGCGCCGATCTGACGGCCGCCCTCGACGACCTGCGCCGCCTGGTCTACGCGCTGCGCCCGCCGATCCTCGACGAGCTCGGGCTGCTCGCCGCGCTGCGCGAGCAGCTGCGGCAGGCGGCCGTCCCGGTGACGCTGTCCGCGCCCGAGGAACTGCCGGAGCTTCCCGCCGCCGTGGAGATCGCCGCCTACCGCATCGTGACCGAGGCCGTCACCAACGTCACCCGCCACGCGGGCGCTTCCCGCTGCCGGGTGTCGATCGCCTGCGACGGCCACCTCGTGATCGACATACGCGACAACGGCACCGCCAGCCGGGCCTGGACGCCCGGCATCGGCCTGACCTCCATGAGGGAGCGGGCCACCGCGCTCGGCGGGACCTGGCTCGCCGGGCCCACCGCCCACGGCGGCCGCGTCGCCGTGGAACTCCCCCTCTCGCTGTCCGGAAGCACCCCCGGACAGGCGCCGACGGATGCCGGACCGGCTGGCACCCTGACCGGAGGCATGGCATGAACGAACCGGCGCGGCCCGTACGCGTCGTCATCGCCGACGACCACCGCATCGTCCTCGACGGCCTGGCCGCCCTCCTCCTCTCGGTGGACGGCATCGACCTGGTCGGCGAGGCCGCCTCCGGCGAGGAGGCCGTGGCACTCACCGGAACACTCCTTCCCGACGTCGTCCTCATGGACATCGAGATGCCCGGTATCGGCGGGGTGGAGGCCACCCGCCGGATCACCACCGCCCACCCGGGCGTGGCCGTGGTGATGCTGACGATGTACGGCGAGGACGAGTTCGTCTTCTCCGCCCTGCGCGCCGGCGCCCACGGCTATCTCCTCAAAGGAGCCCAGCAGGAAGACGTCATACGCACCATCGGCGCCGTCGCCCGCGGTGACGCCGTCTTCGGCCCCGACGTCGCCCCCCGCGTCCTTCGCACGTTCACCGACCCGCGCCCGGCCACCGGGCCCTTCCCCCAGCTCACCGACCGGGAGCGGGAGGTGCTCGCCCTGCTCGCCAACGGCTGGCCCAACACCCGCATCGCCCGCCGGCTGGCCCTCACTCCGAAGACTGTCGCCAACCACGTCTCCAACATCCTCACCAAACTCCAGGCCCCCGACCGCACCACCGCGATCCTCAAGGCCCGCCGCGCGGGCCTGGGCGAACCCTGAGCCCTCAAACCCCGGGTCAGACCGTTCCTGGCCTCCCCTGTGTTCGCGGTGTCCTGGGCAGATCGCGCGCGGCGTGCGGCATTCCGGGGCAGCCTTGCCGCCACGGATTGAGCAGATCCTCGCGGCGGGAGCAACAAGTGGGGCAGTGGAACCGTCCGACAACGGCGGCCCGTTCGGGGCGAGCTCTGGCATGTCGCCGTCAGGCCGGGACGGCAAGAGGCAGGTCGGCGGTGATGGTGGCGCCCTCAGACGTGGTGCGGATCGTGAGGACGCCGCCGATCTGCTCGACGCGTTCATGCATGGACTGGATCCCCACACCGTGCGTCCACGGCTCGGTGCAGCGGCCGGTGTCCGCCGCGACCACCCGCAGGGACTCGGTGCCCGAGAGCTCGACGGTGAGGGTGGCGGTGGCGACGTCGGCATGGCGGGCGATGTTGGTCACCGCCTCGACAGCCACCCGGTACGCGGCGACCTCGACGGCCGCGGGGAGCGGCGGCAGCACTCCCGGGGCGGTGATCGTGACGGCCAGCGGCCGGCCGTCGGCGCAGCGCAGGTGGGCGATGCGCTGGCGGACGGCCTCGACGAGGCCGAGTTCGTCGAGGGCCCTGGGGCGCAGGCCGTAGACGATGCGGCGGACTTCCGCGATCGCGTCGCCGACGTCGGCGCGCAGTGCGCGAAGGGTCTCCACGGCGCGCTCCGGGTCGGTGGCGATGAGGTTGACGGCCGCGTCCGCGTTGTAGACGACGCCGGTCAGGGTCGGGCCCAGTCCGTCGTGCAGGTCGCGGCGCATCCGCCGGCGCTCCTCCTCGAGCGCGGTCACCACCCGGCCGCGGGACACGCGCAGTTGCTCGGTCAGCCGGGCGGCGTGCAGCGCCTGCGCGAGCGGCGCAGCCACCAGCTCGACCACCGCCGCCGCGGCCGGTGGCAGCCGCAGGTGACCGGGCGGCAGACCGACCACGAGGTCGCCCACCTGCTCGCTGCCGGCTCGCAGGGAGGTGAGCGTGGTGTGGTGCGCGTCGACGGTGCCCGCGGTGGCGATGGTCGCCCCGTCCTGGCGCAGGGCGATCCCGGGCACGCCGAGCGTGGCGCGCAGGGTGTGCAGCCACAGCGGCGGCGGGGCACCGGCCGTCAGATCCGTGCCGAGCCGGGTCAGCGTCTCGACCGCGTCGGCCGACCTGCCGAAGAGCATCTCGTCCATGCTCGCCTCGACCCGCAGCCGTACCGGGTGGTATCCGGCGGCGATCACGGCTGCCAGCAGCGCCGGCACGCCCTTGCCGGGCCGTGCGCCCGTCACCATCTCCCAGAGGGACGCGGCCCCTTCGTACACCGCCGCGCTCAGCGCCAGCATGACGACGAGCACCACGGCGCCGCGCATCACGACGCGCACGTCGGCCTTGCGCGGCGCGACCAGCGCGACGGCGATCGTCGCAGGAAGGATCAGCGACAGCGCTCCCATGGCGACGACCTCGCCCAGGGGCCCAAGAGGCAGGGAGTTGGCGGCCGCGAACAGCAGCATCCCGGCCAGGGTCGACGCGGTGGCGCCCAGCACCAGCCACAGGACGCGGCGCCGGTCGTCCCCGGAGGTGAGTTCGAAGAGCACCCACACCCCGGCGCACATCGCGGCTCCGGCGGCGATCCCCGTCGTGATCTGTGCGGCAGCCGCACCGGACACCGCGGTCACCGCGCATCCGGTGCCCGTGACGACGACGAGGACGTCCACCGAGCGCGGCAGCCGTGAGGCCGGGCGCACCTCGACGACCCGGAGAGCGGCCAGGGGCACGGTGACCGTCGAGGCGAGCACTGCCAGGACCACCGCGACGGCCGGTAATCCGGCCGCGAATGCGGGCGGAGCGCCCAGCAGCGCGGCGGCGGACACCGCCAGCAGCCGGGTCGCGGCCGAGGCCGGGCGGCGGGCGGCGACCGCTCCGCAGGCCACCGCCAGACCGGCGCCGACGATCAGCGCCCAGACCACCCACAGGTCCCCGGAGCGCGGCGGCGCGAGCCACAGCGACGCGACCGCCGCACCGGCGAGCAGGACGAGACCCGCCCACAACAGGGCCGGGCGGCGCGCGCGCCCGGCGGTCATGCGTGCGCGAAGAGCCGAGATACGCGGGAGACGCGGACGGAGGGCCACCATCCGCGGGCGGCGGGTGTTCATGCGCGTCCGGAGCCGGACGCGCCGCCCAGGCCGCGCTCCCGGGCCGGGAGGATGGCTTCGGTCCGGCCATTCACCCCCAGCTTGGTGAAGATCGCGGACAGGTGGTCGGCGACGGTCTTGGGAGCCGGCGCCAGGTCCGTCGCGGCGCTGGCGTTGCTGTGCCCCCGGGCGACACGGTCGAGGACCTCGCGTTCCCGCAAGGTCAGGTCGGGCAACGGCACGTCCGGTGCGGGCGGCGTGCCGAGATGCCCAAACAGCAGAGCCGCGACACGGGGCGCGATGACGAACTGCCCGGCCGCGACCGACCGGATGGTGGTGAGGATCTCCTCCTGCTGGGCGCCCTTGAGGAGCTGGCCGCGGGCCCCGGCGCGCATCGCGGACACCACCGTCTCGTCGTCCTCGAACATCGTGACCACCAGCACCGCGACGTCCGGCAGGAGCGTGGCCAGGCGCCGGGTGGCCTCGACGCCGTCCATCGCCGGCATCTGAATGTCCATCACGATGACATGGGGCCGGCTCAACTGGGCCTCGCGCAGCGCCTCTTCGCCGGTGGCCACCTCGACGCCGTCCAACGAGGCCAGCAGGGCGCTCATTCCCCGCCGTACGACGGGATGGTCGTCGGCGATGAGCACCCGGATCGGGCGTACGGCGGAGGTCATGTCCCGATGATGGACGACACCGGCTCCCGGCGGGGAGCCCAGCCTCCCGGGACGTACGGGAAATCCTCCCGGCCGTCCGGGACGAGACACCGATGCGCTCCCCGGGGCGCGTGCACGATGCTTGGTTCAGCGGATCGCCGCCCAGACGCCCCAACTCCCGGACAGGTGAACCGATATGAGTGAGCAGACGACACCCGTACGTTCTCTCACCTGCAAAAACAGGGTGGGCCTCGTCCTCGCCGGCACCCTCGGCCTCCTCGACGTGACCTTCGCCTTCACCATCCCGGAAGGGGACGCGGACACCCCGGGGCCGCCCGTGGGCATCGTCGTCGCCGACGCCGTCCTCGGGCTGATCACGGTGATCGCCGTCGTCTACACCTGGCGCACGGCCGACCGCACCGGCTCCCGCGCCGTGGCCGGCTCGCGGGTCCTCTCCGTGATCACCGCACTCCCGGCGTTCTACGTCAACGGCGTCCCGGCCGGAATCGTGACCGGCACCTCCGCCTTCGTGATCGTCAACGTCGTCGCCGTCGCCTTCGTCCTGTCCCGCCCGGCTCCGGAACCCGCCGCGCCGTGACACGACCGCGGGGCTGCTTCAGCCGGGGATCCGCGATCCGCCCCACCCAGAGAACATCCCGAAGCCGATGCGCTGCCCGGGGCGCGGGCCCGATGGGCGGGTGCACCGGACCGCCGCCTCGGCGACCCTCCACACCCGGACAGGTGAACCGACATGAGTCAAACGGCAGCCGTACTCTCCCTCACCCGCAAGAACAAGGTCGGCCTCGTCCTCGCCGGAATCCTGGGCCTCCTCGACCTGAGCAACGTCTTCATGATTCCGGCGGAGGACTCGGACACCCCGGGACCGCCGACGGCTGTCTTCGTCGCCACCGCCGTCCTCGGGCTGATCACGGTGATCGCCGTCGTCTACACCTGGCGCACGGCCGACCGCTCCGGCTCCCGTGCCGTGGCGGGGTCACGGACCCTCTCGGTGATCATTGCCCTCCCCGCCTTCTTCACCGACGGCATCGAGGCCGGAGCCATGCTCTCGGTCTCCGTCTTCGTGATCGTCAGCGTCGTCGTCATCGCCCTCGTCCTGTCCCGCCCGGCTCCGCCCGCCGCGCAGTGACGCGACCGCCGGGCTGGTTCAGCCAGGGATCCGCGATCCACCCCATCCAGAAAGCACCCCGAAGCCGATGCGCCGCCCGGACGCGGGACCGATGGGCGGGTGCACCGGACCGCCGCCTCGGCGACCCTCAACACCCGGACAGGTGAACCGACATGAGTCAAACGGCAGCCGTACACTCCCTCACCCGCAAGAACAAGGTCGGCCTCGTCCTCGCCGGTGCCCTCGGCCTCCTCGACCTGACCAGCCTCATCGGCCCCCCTGCGGACAACGCCGACACCCCGGGACCGCCTTTGGCCATCCTCATCGCCGGCACCGTCCTCGGGCTGATCACGGTGATAGCCGTCGTCTACACCTGGCGCACGGCCGACCGCACCGGCTCCCGTGCCGTGGCGGGGTCACGGACCCTCTCGGTGATCACAGCTCTCCCCGCCTTCTTCGTCGATGGCGTCCCGGCCTGGCTCGTGCTCGTCGTCTCGGCCGTCGTGATCATCAGCGTCGTTGCCGTCGCCCTCGTTCTGTCCAGTCCCGCTCCGGAACCCAGCGCGCCGTGACGAAGTCGCCGACTGGCCGCAGAAACAACGGATATCGCTGACCTGGGGCGACGCGGATCGTGACGCTGTGGTGCAGCGTAGGCGTTGTACTCGTCGTCCTCGGTGACGCGGGCGGCAGTCTCCTCGCCGAGCTTGACGTAGCGACCCGGCGTTCCCAGGAGCTTGTGCCGGGACTTGGCCTGCAGCTCCGGTGCGGAGCGGCCCTTCTCTGCGAGGTGCTTGAGCCCGAGTGCCGCAGCTGGTGAAGGGTGTAGCCCTTGCCTTGCGGGTCGCGCATTTCGGACGCCTGTCTGAACAGGTACTCCGCGCGTGGGTAGGACAGCCGGCCCCGGCCGCTGGCGGGGTCGATGTCCGCCAGGGCGCGCTTGCCCGAGGTGGGGCCCGGCGGCCGACGAAGAACACCAGGCCGGTGGTGCGGCCTGGAGCAGGAGCGGCAGCAAGCGGGCGGTGGGGGGGTCTCCCAGTGCACGTACGCGGTATCACCGCACTTCTTCCCAACCCCGGCCTCGGCGGAACCACAGGTCGACGTCGGGCACGTCGAGCTCCAGCAGCTCGTCCGCCCGGGCGCAGGTCTCGTAGACCCTGCGCCAGAGGACCCGTTCCCGCAAAGGGAGGCGGTCGTTGGTGAACAGTCGTTCCAGCCGGTTCCAGGGGATGGCCTCCGTGCGTAGGCGGAGAACGAGTTGAGCGCCGACAGGTGCTTGTTCCAGGTGTTCGCGGCCTGCTGGTCACAACAGCGGGCGATCACCGCCTGTGGATCTATCGAACGCAGCGGAGGGCCCCGGCAACCACACCGCCGGGGTCCCGCTATCCCTTTCGGCCGTATCTCGGCTGCCCCTCGACCGGCTCAACTCGGGTGTCAAATTATGTGACACCAAACTGCACTCTCTGCTTGGTTCCTACTCGACCCCCACGTACGGCTGCGTCGGCTCAGGCCGGACGAAGGAGCAGGCCGCCCTCGGCCTGCTCGGCCCGGACGGCAGACGACTGTCGCCGAGAAGCGGGGCGGCGGCCCGTCCGTACGAGGAGTCGCGGGTGCGGGCGCGCCGGCTGCGGGCGAACGCCGAGATCACCCACAGCGTGACGGCGGGCGGTGCTCGCGCCGGGGACCGCGTCCTCATCGCCGAGCGGCCGGCGACATCACGGGATCCCCACCGGCGGCGCGCGGAGGGCGCTGGACAAGGGCGGGAAGGACGCCACCCGCTTCTCGCGGATCCTGATCACGCGGTGCACGGCTCCCTGTGGCCCGTTTCTCCGCGTCTTCGCCGGGTCCTTCCCGCCACGTCCAGCACACCACGGGGGCCGCACCGCCGACAGGGCCGACAGGGCGGCCGCCCCGGGGCCGTTCGGCCCCATGTCCAGGAGCCGTTCCGGACCACTGCCCGGTCCCCTCGGCTCATGCGCAGAGAGGGCGCGCGGGAGTTGGCTGAGAGAGAGGAGAAGGACCCGACCAGGGAGGGCGAGGACAGTGGGTACCAGTCTCACACCGGAGTTCTGGGAACGGTTCGCGGTGCTGTTCGTGCTGGCGGCGGGCCTGACGTGCGTCCTCACGGCCGTGTTCGACGATCTGGCCGTCCGGGTGCTGCGCCGTCGGGCTCACAGGCCGACGCTGCCGCGGACGCCGTACCGGCCGCAGCGCAGCGACCACCGCGTGTCGGTCCGCTCCTGACGCGTCGGCATGCGGCAGAGGCTTCAGCGGGCCGGGGAACTGCTCCCCGGCCCGCTCCTGCGGCGGTGGGCGGCTGAGCCGCACGCACCCCACTCAGGGCCGATCAGCCCCTCGTACGGCCCGCCGACCGGTGCGACCGTGTAAGTGGCCCCAGTCCTGCACGGAAGGCGGTGGGGACGATGACATTGCCCCTGGTTCTGGGCATCGACGGCTCCGACGAGAGCCTCCAGGCGGTCGACTGGGCGGTGGACGAGGCCGCCCGGCACGGCCTTCCGCTGCGCCTGGTCTACGCCTCCCTCTGGGAACGCTACGAGCGGGCCGTACCGTCGAGCAGCCTCGGCCGTCCGGCCGAACGCGTCCTCGCGGACAACCTCGTCGCCGCCGCGGCCGAGCGCGCCGCTCAGCGCAGCGCCGACGTGAAGGTCACCTGCGACATCGTTCCCGAGGAGGCCGTGGACGCTCTCCTGCGCGAGGGGAACCACGCCTTCGCCCTGGTGACGGCGTCGCGCGGCCGCGGCGGACTGAAGGGCCTGCTCCTCGGCTCGGTCGGCCTCGCCGTGGCGGCCCGCGCGCAGTGCCCGGTGATCGTGGTCCGGGGCGACAAGGCGGGCCTGGCCGGCTCGCACGGGCGGATCCTGCTGGGCGCGGGAGAACCCGTCACCGGAGCCGACGCCGTGCGCTTCGCCTTCGCCGAGGCCGAGGCACGGGGCTGCGTCCTCGACGTCGTACGCGCCTGGCGCCTGCCCGGACACGGCAGCGCCCACGAACCGGTGCGCCGGTACGAGGAACGTGCCTCGGCCCTCCTGGACGGCGTGCTGCGGGACGCCGTGGCCGACCACCCGGGTGTCCGGGTACGACGGGTCACGGTCGAAGGGCCTGCCCACACCGTCCTCGTACGCCGTTCGGCCGCCGCCGACCTCGTGGTCGTCGGGGCCCGGCGCAGGCACGGCCACCTCGGGCTCCAGCTGGGCCGGGTGAGCCACACCCTGCTCCACCACGCGGACTGCCCGGTGGCGGTCGTCCCCCAACTGGCGTGAGAGCCGTGCTGGACGCGAGGGTACGCCGGTGACGAGCCGGACCTGGGAGTACGACGGCCACGACCCGGCGGACGAGCGCCTGCGGAGTCGCTGTGCACGCCGGGCAACGGGCAACCGGGGCGTCCGCCTGTACGTGAGGCGCGGTCGGCCGGAGATGACGGTGCCGCCCTCCGACCGCTCGCCGATCGCCACCCGGCCGCCGGGCCGCGCGGTCCGTGTGCGGCCGGGGGAGACCCGCGAACTCCCCCTCCCGGACTGACAGTCGCCGCCCCGGAGAGGGCCGGACGGCCCCGGGCGGGGGACCGGGCAGCCTCTCCCACCGTGCGGGCCACGGCGCGACGCTGGTACCGGAAATGACAGACCGAGCGCTGGAGGTGCCGACATGGTTTCGCCGGTCGTCGTCGGAGTCGACGGATCCGCCGAGAGTCTTGCCGCCGCCGCATGGGCGGCCCGCGAGGCCGCGCGGCGGGACCGACCGCTGCAGCTGGTGCACGCGTGGGACTGGCACCCCCGCCAGGGGGAACAGGAGATCGCGAACGCCGCCCAGCGGCATCTGGCCCGCCGCGCGCTGCGGCAGGCGGAGGATCGCGTCCGTGCCGAGTTCCCCCGGCTCCGTCTCACGGACGAGCAGGTGGAGGGCCCGGCCGTCGCCGCGCTGCTGAAGGCGGCCGACGAGGCGGACGTGATGGTCCTCGGGTCGCGCGGGTTGAGCGGGTTCACCGGGTTCCTCGTGGGGTCCGTCGCGCTCGGGGTGGTCGCGAAGGCCACGCACCCCGTCGTCCTCGTCCGGGCGGGCGAGGAGGCGGCGGACGAACACCTGCCGGCCGGTGACGGGGGCGCGTCGACGGACACCGGGTACCGGGACGTGGTGCTCGCCGTCGACGTCCACGACGCCTGTGACGAGGTCATCGAGTTCGCCTTCGAGTCGGCCCGCCTGCGCGGGGCGCGGCTGCGGGCCGTGCACGCCTGGCACACGGCCGGTCCCGTCGGACTCGGGGCCGGCGACATCGGACTGGTACAGGAAACCTGGCAGGGCGAGGAGTGGCTCGGGTTCCTCCAGGCCGTGCTGCAGACGTGGCGTGACAAGTACCCCGACGTGGAGGTCCTGGCCACCGTGGTGGAGGACAAGCCCACGACCGCGCTGGTGCGGGCCGCGACCGGAGCGGGTCTCCTCGTCGTCGGACACCGCCTCGCCGAACGCCCCGTGGGCCCCCGCACCGGGCCCGTCACCCACGCCGCGATCCATCACGTCGGCTGTCCCGTGGCCGTCGTACCCCACGTGTAGCGGAACGCCGGACCGGGCGGGCGGGCGCATCGCCGAAGGCCCGGCGACGATGGGGACGGACGAAGGAGGTGGAGGAGATGAAGGAGGTGGAGGAGGTGAAGGCGGTGACGGTCATGACGCGCCCGGTGGTGGCCGGTCTGGACGGTTCGCGGGAAAGCCTCGCCGCGGCCGACTGGGCGGCCCGGGAAGCCCTTCGCCGAGGGCTGCCGCTCCGGCTGGTACACGCCTGGGAAGGCATGCCCGACGAGGACACCGACGCCGGCCTGCCGGAGATCCGGGCTCCGCAGCACCACGCGCGACGGGTGCTGCGCGACGCCTTCGGACTGCTGCACGAGCGGTATCCGCGGCTGTACATCGCCGCCGAGCAGGTACGCAGGAAGCCCGGTCCCGCACTCGTCGCCGAGGCGGAGAGCGCGGAGCTGCTGGTCATCGGAAGCAAGGGCTTCAGCGGTGTCTCGGGGCTCATGGCGGGATCGGTGGCGCTGGCCACCGTCGCCCACGCCGACCGGCCCGTCGTCCTGGTCCGGGCGGGTGAGACGGCGGCGGACGAACATCTCGCCGACTCGGGAAGGCCGTCGGCCGGCACTCCGTACCGTGACGTCACGGTCGCCGTCGACATCGGCGGGCCCTGCGACGAGGTCCTCGACCTCGCGTTCCGCGAGGCGGAACTGCGCAGGGCACCGCTGTGCGCCGTGCACGCCTGGCACATGCCGCTCACCGGCGCCGCCGCGGGTGCCGAGGAGCGCACGCGGATCCGGGAGGAGGCGGAGCGCGGGCTCACGCGGCTGCTCGAACCGTGGCGGGTGAAGCATCCCGGCGTGGTCGTCCGCGAGAACCTCCGCGAAGGCCGCGCCGCCCACGTCCTCGTACGCGCCGCGGTCGGGTCCGGACTGCTGGTGGTGGGCCGTCGCCGACGGGCCGCCGCGGTCGGCTCGCACACCGGTCCGGTGGCCCACGCGCTGCTTCACCACGTGCTCCGGCCGGTCGTGGTGGTCCCGCACGACTGACGGTGGCTCAGGCACCGAAGAAGTTCTCCGGGGACCGGTCCGTCGAAGCGAGCCGCAGAAAGGGTGTTCATGATGATCTCCGACGTCCGCGCGGAGCCCTGCCACGCATCCGCCTACCTCGTCCGGGCCGCCGTCACCGCTCCGTCCCCGTACAACACGCAGCCCTGGATCTTCGTCGCCGAGGACGAGGACAGAGGCCTGGAGGTGCACGCGGACGCAGCCCGCAGGCTGTTGCTCTCCGACCCGGCCGGCCGGGAAATGGTCATCAGCTGCGGAGCCGCCCTGTTCAACATCCGGCTCGCCATGCGCCACCTGGGCTTCAACCCGGTCGTCGAGCACTTCCCGCGCCCGTCGGACCCGGCGTTCCTGGCCCGTGTCGCGTGGGGCACCCACCGGCGCCCCTCCCCACAGGACGAGCGCCTGTTCGGTGCGCTGCGGCTCCGGCACACGGCGCGCGGACCGTTCCTCGCGGAGCCCCTCCCGGAGTCGCTGACCGACGACCTGCGCGACCACGCCCACCGGGCCGGCGCCACGCTCGACCTCGTCACCGACCGGGCGGGCACACGGCACCTGGCCGAGCTGGTCCGGATCGCCGAGGAGACGAGCAGGTCCCGGCCGGAGTGCACCGCCGAGCAGCGGCGGTGGACCTGGTGGCCCGGCCGGCCACGGTTCGACGGGATCCCCGTCGAGGCCGACGGGACGCACCCGGACATCACGGACTTCGCCGGACGGGACTACACCGGCCTCACCCAGATCTTCCCCAGGCCTCCGCAACGACGACCCTCGCGCACCGGACCGGTCGCGATCCTCAGTACGGACCGCGACGACCCGGCGGCCTGGCTCCGGGCCGGTGAAGCCCTTCAGCGGATCCTGCTCGAAGCGGCGGACCACGGGGTCATGGCGGCCTTCCACACCCAGCCGCTGGAAGTCCCTGCCCTGAGGGTGGAGATCCGGCGGACACTCAGCGGCGGGGCCCACCCTCAGATGATCTTCCGCCTCGGACATCCGCCCTACGTGCCGCCGCTGCCCCGGCGCCCGGTCGCCGAGGTGCTCAAGGTGGCCGGCGCCTGCCCGGCGTGAGCCGCCGCCCGGGACACCAGGAGCAGCGCATCCGCCGTGTGCACCACCGTCATGCCACGCGGCTCCCTGTCGGCCTGCGCCGCAGCACCTGCGAGCCAGGTGCCGGGAGCGTCGCGACAAAAGCGGTCGGCACGGCGAGGTCGCCCAGGATCGAGCCCGGATCGCCGCCCCGGGACAGCGGGGTCGTCCACGCGTCCACGGCCCAGGTCGGCGAAGTCGCATCTCCCGTGACGCGCGGCCGGCCGGGGACGAGGGCCGACGGCCACGTGCAACCGCCGAGCATGCCCAGCGCGATCCCGAGTGCCGGTCGGGATCACCCCACGCGACGTCGAGGACGAGCGCACCGATGCCCAAGATCAGCGGGGACCCCGCAGGAGCCCCGGCAGGAGTGAGGCAGAACCAGACGAGCGGAGGGTCCGCGACCGCGTGAGGTTCCGGCCCCCGCCTCGCCCCTCGGGGCCGGAGCCATCGGCGGGCAGGGCCGGACGGGGCGCCCGGAGGACCCGACCGGCCCCTGCCGGAGCGCTGTGCGTGAGGAGAACGTGGGGGCGGGAGGCAGGACGCGGCTGTCCGGCATTGCGCCGGAGAGCGGCACTGCCCGGTCCTGATGCCGTGCGGGGGGAGAGGAGGAGCCGTGATGAGCGGCCCTGTGATCGTGGGTGTGGACGGTTCGGCGACGAGTATGGCCGCGGTGGAGGCAGCCGCACACGAGGCCGGCCGACTGGGAGTGGAACTCCGGCTGGCCCACGCCTTCGAGTGGCCGGCCGCCCATGTGCCGCCGGGCGTACCACCCTGGGATCCGGCCGTAGCCGGGACGAGCGGCTCGGCGAACAGGGCACTGGTGGAGGCCGAGCGCCGGGCCCATGGCGCCGCGCCCGGCCTGCGTGTCACGCACACGGTCCTCATGGGTGAACCCACGTCGGTGCTGGAGACCGAGTCCCGTGGAGCGTCGCTCACCGTCGTCGGCAGTCGGCCGGCGGGCCGGTCCGGCGGAGCGCGACGCGGTTCGGTCGCCGCCCGGCTGGCCGCGGGCGGAGGCCCTCCCGTGCTGATGGTCCGCGGCGGGCCGGCTCCGGACGGTCCCGTCGTGCTCGCCTGCGACGACGGGCGCGCGGGCCGACGAGCAGCCGAGTTCGCGTTCGCCGAAGCCGCGGCCCGTGGAACGGACCTGGTGGTGCTGACCGCTGGCGGGACGCGGAACGGGCAGCCCCGGGAAGGGGCCGGTGACACGGTGTCCGAGCTGCGGGGGAAGTATCCGGACGTCAGTGTGCGCCGCCCCCGGATCCGGGGTGGAGCGCGCCGCGCGGTCATCGCGGCGAGCACGTACGCCCAGCTCGTCGTGATCGGCACGCACGGCCGGGGCCGGTTGCTCCCGGCCGCCCTGCCGACCCGTGTCAGCCGAGCGGCTCTGCGGCACGCCGGCTGCTCCGTCGCGGTGATACCGGCGGAGGAGACGAACCCGTGACCGGGCAGCCGACGACCCGAGAGGCGACGGATCGTGCCGCCGCCGGACGGTCCGCGGACGTGGCGGACGCGTACCGCCTCGCCCCGGCACAGCAGGCCGCCGCTCTCGACGTCGATCCGGCGGTGGCGGCCTCGGAGTGAGTCTCCGGCTCCGGGAAGAACGCGGGAGGTGCCATGGACGCCGAGCGAGGGGTACGGGGTCTCGTCGCCGACTCCTGGCGACGTTGCGAGGCATGCGACGTACGTCCCGACGGCAGTCGTCCGCCACCGCTGCGCTGGGCGCCCGGGGAACTGGACGCCTATCGCCGCGTCCATCCGCTTGCCGCCGTAGTGCCCCTGTTCCGCGACCTGTTGGGCTCCGGGGCCGCCGACGACGGGCACGTGTTCGCGGTCGGCGACGCCGACGGCACCCTGCTGTGGGTCGAAGGGGACACCGGGGCCCTGGGACGGGCCGAACGCATGCACTTCGTCGAGGGCGCCGTCTGGTCCGAGCGGCAGGCCGGCACCAACGCCCCCGGCACCGCCCTGGAGTTGGGCCGTCCCGTGCAGATCGTGACCGGCGAGCACTACAGCGCCGCCGTGCACGCCTGGTCCTGCGTCGCCGCCCCGGTACGGGACCCCGCCACCGGGCGCGTGCTGGGGGTGGTCGACCTGTCCGGCGGCGCCAGCATCGCCACGCCGCCGGCCCTGGCCGCGGTACGCGCCGCCGCGCTGACGGCCGAGGCGCAGCTCGCCCGGCTGCCGTCCGTACCTCTCCTCGGCGCGGACGGGCACGTGTGCCCGGTCGGGCGGACGTCCCAGGACGAGGTCCGCCTGCGGGCGTTGGGCCGGGACAGCGCCCGGCTGGAGTACGCCGGCCGGGTACGCCACCTCAGTCCGCGCCACAGCGAGATCGTCCTGGCGCTCGCCCTGGCCGGCCGGGGCGTGACCGGGGACCGGCTCGCCGTGGACCTCTCGGAACACGAGATACCCGCCTCCACGCTGCGCGCCGAACTGACGCGGCTGCGCGCCGTCCTGGGACCCGACCTGCTCGGCTCCCGCCCCTACGCCCTGCTGCGCCCCGTACGGACGGACTTCGAGGACGTGTCCCGGCTGCTCGCCGAAGGCCGGGTGGGCGAGGCGCTCGCCCGCTACCGCGGCCCCCTGCTGCCGCGCTCCGAGGCTCCGGCAGTCGTGGCCCAACGCCGCTGTCTGGAACAGCAGTTGCGCGGAGCCGTCCTCGGCAGCGGTGACGCCGTGCTGCTGCGCCGCTGGGCGGAGGCGGCCTGGGGCGCCGAGGACCCCGGAGCCTGGACGGCTCTGGCACGGGCGCTGCCCGCCGGCTCGCCGCAACACGCCGCGGCCGCCGCGCGGGCCCGCGCGCTGCACCTGGAGACGGCCGTGCTCCCGCAGGTCCGGCGGCATGCAGCGGTGTTGCAGCGTTCCCTCTCCTAGCGTGCTGAGCATCACCCCGATCGCCGTGATCGGAGTCCTCCGAGAGGGGACGATCATGAAGTACGAGCCTCCGGGCGCGCCGGGCAGCCCCGTCGACGTCGCGCCCCGCTACGAGAACTTCATCGGCGGCAAGTGGGAGGCCCCCACCACGGGCCAGTACACCCCCAACCTGTGCCCCGCCACCGCCAAGCCCATCTGCGAGATCCCGAAGTCCGGGGCCGAGGACATCGAACTCGCCCTGGACGCCGCACACGCCGCCAAGGACCAGTGGGGCGAGGCCTCCACGACCCAGCGCGCCGCGGTGCTGAACCGGATGGCCGACGCCATCGACGCCCACCGCGAGGAACTCGCCGTCGCCGAGAGCTGGGAGAACGGCAAGCCGGTCCGTGAGACCCTGGCCGCCGACATCCCGCTCGCCGCCGACCACTTCCGGTACTTCGCGGCCGCGATCCGCGCCGAGGAGAGCCGGATCACCGAGATCGACAAGGAGACGATCGCCTACCACTTCCACGAGCCGCTGGGCGTGGTCGGACAGATCATCCCGTTCAACTTCCCGCTGCTGATGGCCGCGTGGAAGCTCGCCCCGGCGCTTGCCGCCGGCAACGCCACGGTCATCAAGCCGGCCTCGCCGACGCCGTGGTCGATCCTGAAGCTGATGGAGGTCGTCGGCGACATCCTGCCGCCGGGCGTCCTCAACGTCGTCAACGGCCCCGGCGCCGAGATCGGCAAGGCACTCGCCACCAACAAGCGCATCGCCAAGGTCGCCTTCACCGGCGAGACCACCACGGGCCGCCTGATCATGCAGTACGCGTCCCAGAACATCATCCCGGTCACGCTGGAGCTGGGCGGCAAGTCGCCGAACATCTTCTTCGACGACGTGGCCGCGGCCGACGACGACTTCCTCAACAAGGCCGTCGAAGGACTCGTGCTGTACGCGTTCAACAAGGGCGAGGTCTGCACCTGCCCCTCCCGCGCCCTCGTCCAGGAGAACATCTACGAGGAGTTCATGGGCCGCTGCCTGGAGCGGATCCGCGCCATCAAGCAGGGCGACCCCCTCGACACCGAGACCATGATCGGCCCCCAGGTGTCGAAGCAGCAGGTCGAGAAGATCGCCTCGTACGTCGAGATCGGCCTGAAGGAAGGCGCCGAACTCCTCGTCGGCGGCCACCGGCCCACCCTGGACGGCGCGTTCGCGGACGGCTACTTCTACGAGCCGACCGTCCTCAAGGGCCACAACAGGATGCGGGTCTTCCAGGAGGAGATCTTCGGACCCGTCCTCGCGGTCACCACCTTCAAGGACGAGGCCGAGGCCCTGGAGATCGCCAACGACACGCTGTACGGCCTCGGTGCCGGAGTGTGGAGCCGTGACGGCGCCCGCGCCTACCGCATGGGCCGCGCCATCAAGGCCGGCCGGGTCTGGACGAACTGCTACCACCAGTACCCCGCCGGTGCCGCGTTCGGCGGCTACAAGGTCTCCGGCATCGGCCGCGAGACGCACCAGATGATGCTCGAGCACTACAGCCAGACCAAGAACCTCCTGGTCAGCTATGGCACCAAGCCGCTCGGGCTGTTCTAGAAGGAGTACGGCGACATGTGCCCGAAGGTGGAGAACGGCACCGCGGGACGCGTCACCGTCACCCCGGCGGCCCGCAGGGCGATCGACGCCCTGCGCGCCGCCCAGGGGCGGCCGGTGATGTTCGTCCAGTCCGGCGGCTGCTGCGACGGCAGTGATCCGATGTGCTTCCCCGGCGGCGAGTTCGCCCTGGGGGAGGGCGACATGCTCGTCGGCGTGGTGCACGGCTGCACTTTCCACATGAACGCCGACCACTACGAGGCGCTCGGCCGCCCGCTCCTCGTCCTGGACGTCGAACCGGGCACCCCGGGCGGCTTCTCCCTCCCCGCCGGAGACGGACTCCACTTCGTCACCCGGATCAAGGCGCCCCGGCGCCACAGCAGTTGTTGAGGAGCAGACTCATGAAGGCAGCAGTGGTCACCGAATTCGGCAAGGCCCTGGAGATCCAGGACCTGCCGACCCCCGAGCCAGGCCCCGGACAGGTACTCGTCCGCATGGAGGCCTCCGGGCTCTGCCACACCGACATCCACGCGGCCCACGGCGACTGGCCGGTGAAGCCGCGGCCCCCGTTCATCCCCGGCCACGAGGGCATCGGCCCCGTCGAGGCCGTCGGCGCCGGCGTCTGTGAGGACCTCCTCGGCAAGCGGGTCGCCGTTCCCTGGCTCGGCTCGTCCTGCGGCACCTGCCGCTACTGCGTCACCGGCTGGGAGACCCTGTGCGAGTCGCAGGTCAACTCCGGCTACTCCGTGGACGGTTGCTACGCCGAGTACACCGTCGCGAACGCGCGCGCGGTCGTCCGGGTCCCCGACGGCGTGTCGTCCTTCGACGCGGCACCGCTGACCTGCGCCGGCGTCACCACGTACAAGGCCGTGAAGGTCGCCCGTGTGGTCCCGGCCGAACGGGTCGCCGTGTTCGGCGTCGGCGGACTCGGCCACCTCGCGGTGCAGTACGCGCACCTCGTCGGCGGCCTGGTCACCGCGGTCGACCTCGAACCCGACAAGCTCGGCCTCGCCCACCGGCTCGGAGCCGACGAACTCGTCAACGCCCGCACTCACGACCCGGTCGAGGAGCTCCGGAAGGCCGGCGGGGCCGACGTGGCGATCGTGCTGGCCGCCGCGCCGCGCGCCTTCGAGCAGGCGTACCGGTCGCTCAACCGCGGGGGACGGCTGGTCATGGTCGCCCTGCCCGCCGACAACGCCGCCATCAGCGTGCCGATCTTCGAGACCGTGCTCGGCGGCATCTCCGTCATCGGCTCCATCGTCGGCACCCGCCAGGACCTCACCGAGGTGTTCCAGCTGCACGCGGTCGGACGCACCCGGGTGATCGCGGAGTCCCGGCGCCTGGACCAGGTCAACGACTCCTTCGACGAAGTGCTCGGCGGACGGGCCGAGGCACGGCTCGTCTTCGAGTTCTGAGCGTTCCGTGGCCCGGCACCGGCCGGGCCACGGGGAGAGGCAGCACACCATGGCCACCGTCACCGTAGGCGCCGTACGGGAGCGGGCACCCGGCGAACGCCGGGTCGCCCTCGTCCCCGAGGCCGTCACCCTCCTGCACCGGGCCGGGCTCGACGTCCTGGTCGAGACCGGCGCCGGCTCCGGCGCCTGGTTCACCGACGCCGACTACACCGCGGCGGGCGCCACCGTCGTACCCCCGGACGAGCTGTACGCCCGGGCCGACGCCGTCCTGTGCGTGGCACCGCCCGACCCCGACACCGCCGGGGCACTGCGCTCCGGACAGGTCCTGATCGGCCTCCTCGAACCACTGCGCCACCCCGCCCTGCTCGCCGACCTGCGCGAGCGCGCGGTGCGCACGGTGAGCCTCGACCTGCTGCCGCGCACCCTCAGCCGCGCCCAGTCCATGGACGCGCTGACCTCCCAGGCCAACATCGCCGGCTACAAGGCGGCCCTGCTCGCCGCCGACTCCTACGACCGCTTCTTCCCGATGCTGACCACCGCGGCGGGCACCATGCGCCCGGCGCAGGTCCTGGTCCTCGGCGCCGGAGTGGCGGGACTGCAGGCCATCGCCACGGCCCGCCGCCTCGGCGCCGTCGTCACGGCCTACGACGTACGGCCGGCCTCACGAGGGGAGGTGGAGTCCCTCGGCGCCCGGTTCCTCGACCTCCAGAGCCCTCAGGACGAGGAACCAGGCGCCGAACGGGGCGGTTACGCAAGGGAGTTGACCGAGGCGGAGCAGCAGGCCCAGCGCGCCGCCCTCGACGCGCACATCGCCCGCTCCGACGTCGTCGTCACGACCGCCCAGGTCCCCGGACGCAGACCACCGCTCCTGGTGACCTCCGCCGTCCTGGAGCGGATGCGCTCCGGCTCGGTCGTCGTCGACCTCGCCGCGAGCGAACTCGGCGGCAACGTCGAGAGCTCCGAACCCGACAAGACCGCCGTCCTCGACAACGGGGTCACCGTCATCGGCGCCGGACGCCTGCCGTCCGCGATGGCCACCGCCGCGTCCACGGCCTACGCCCGCAACCTCGTCGCCCTGCTGCGCCACCTGGTGCGGGACGGCGAACTCGTCCTCGACCCCGCCGACGAGATCACGGGCGCCCTCATGGGAGGTGAAACATCATGAACGACCTCGACCTCCTCACCGCGATCACCGTGTTCGTGCTGAGCGTGCTGGTCGGCATCGAGGTCATCAGCAAGGTCCCCGCGACCCTGCACACCCCGCTGATGTCCGGCTCCAACTCGGTGCACGGCATCGTCGTCGTCGGCGCCATGCTGATCGCGGCCGAGTCGCACACCTGGCTCGGCTACGTCCTGGCCTTCGTGGCCATGGTGTTCGGCGCGATGAACGTCGTCGGCGGCTACGTCGTCACCGACCGGATGCTGGAAATGTTCAAGGCCAGGCCCCAGGCCCGCGACAAGGCGGAGGTGTGAGCGCCATGGACACCGTCTCCAACGCCGTCCACTACGTCTTCCTCGCCGCGGCCGCCTGCTTCGTGCTCGGACTGCACCTGATGAACCACCCGCGCACCGCCCGCCGCGGCAACACCCTCTCCGCAGGCGCGATGGCCGTCGCGATCGCCGCCACCGTGTGGCTGGTGGCCGACGAGGGCGCCATCAGCCGGACAGGCTGGCTCGTTCTCGGCTCGGGCGGAGTCGTCGGCGCCGCGCTCGGCCTGTGGGCCGCGCGCGAGGTGCGCATGACCGCCATGCCCCAACTGGTCAGCCTCTTCAACGCCGTCGGCGGAGGCGCGGCCGCGCTCATCGCCGTGAACGACCTGCTCCAGGCGGACGACCCGGCCGCCCTCGGCGCGCGGGTCTCCCTGCCGGGCGCGCTCGACATCGTCATCGGCGCGGTCACCTTCACCGGATCGCTGATCGCGGCCGGCAAGCTGCAGGGAACGGTGTCGGGCGCGCCCGTCGTCTTCCCCGGGGCCCGGCTGCTGAACGTGCTGCTGCCGGCGTCCTTCGTCGCCGGCACGGTCTGGCTGGTGCTGGCACCGGACTCCCGTACGGCGCTGTACGGGCTGACCGCCGTGGCGCTGCTGTTCGGCGTGACCATGGTGCTGCCCATCGGCGGCGCCGACATGCCGGTCGTCATCGCCCTGCTGAACGCCTTCACCGGGTCCGCGGTCGCGATGGCCGGCTTCGTCCTCGACGAGACCGCCCTCATCATCGCGGGAATGCTGGTCAGCGCCTCGGGCGGCATCCTCACCAAGCTGATGGCCGACGCCATGAACCGCTCCGTCGCGAACATCGTCGTCGGTGGCTTCGGCACCGGTGACAGCGCACCGGCGGCGGCGGGCACAGGCGGGGCCCCGGCCCAGGTGCGGTCGGTCTCCGCGGACGACGTGGCGATCCAGCTGGCGTACGCGAGCAAGGTCGTCTTCGTGCCCGGATACGGTCTCGCCGCCGCCCAGGCCCAGCACGAACTGGGCGCCCTGGCCAAGCTGCTCACCGACCACGGCATCGACGTCAGCTACGCCGTGCACCCGGTCGCCGGGCGCATGCCGGGACACATGAACGTGCTGCTCGCCGAGGCCAACGTGCCGTACACCCAGCTGAAGGAGATGGACGAGGCCAACCCGGAGTTCCCGCAGGCCGACGTCGCGCTCGTCATCGGCGCCAACGACGTCACCAACCCGATCGCCCGCCGCCCCGGCAACGCGATCTCCGGGATGCCGATCCTGGACGTCGACAGGGCGAAGAGCGTCGTCGTCATCAAACGGTCGATGGGCCACGGCTACGCGGGCATCGACAACGAGCTCTACACCGACCCGAAGACCGGGATGTTCTTCACCGACGCGAAGAAGGGTCTGAGCGAACTCAAGACAGCGGTCGGCGAGTTCGTCGGCTGATACCTCCGGCAGTGGTGGGCCCCGTCGCGCGGCGGGGCCCACCGTCCGCGGTCAGCGGGCGGTGTCGGTCAGCCGTCACGTCCGACGCGCGCCCGCTCTGGGCCGGGGTCGTCGACAACCGCGCGCTCCTCGACGGCGCGGCCGTCGCCTGGCTGACCGTCGACGGACAGCCGGCCGGCGCCGTCCTCCTGCGCGACCCCGTCCGGCCGGACGCCCCCCGGATCCTGCGCCACCTACGGGCGGCGGGCATCGAACGGCTGCTGATGCCGACCGGCGACCGCGCCGAACCCGCCCTGGAAGTCGCCGCGGTCCTCGGCCCGGACGACGTGCGCGCCGAGCGCGCGCGGTCACCGTGATGGTCGGCGACGGGGGCAACGATGCCCCCGCGCTCGCGGCGGCCGACATCGTGCTGACCACCGAGCACGTGGACCGGCTGGCCGACGCCGTCGCCATCGCCGTGCGCGCCCGGCGCATCGCCGTGCAGAGCGCGCTGGGCGGCATGCCGATGTCGCCGGCCGCCATGACCGTGGCCGCGTTCGGGCTGCTGCCACCGGCCGCCGGCGCGCTGCTTCAGGAAGGCATCGACGTCGCGGTCATCCTCGACGCGCTGCGGGCGCTGCGCGTCGACCGGACCGCGCGACCGGCCCTGACCCCCACCGCCGAGGCGCTCGTACAGCGCTTCGCGGCCGAACACGACGACCTCCAGGACGTCCTCGACGCGGTACGGGACGCGGCCGACCATGTCTCCGACAGCCCGGGCCCGCACGCTATCGCAGCCGTTGAGGAGGTGCACCGCCTGCTGACCGAGCGGCTGCTGCCGCACGAGAACGCGGAAGAACACCAGCTCTCCCCGGCCCTGGCCGTCACGCTCGGCAGCTCGACGACCTGGAGATCTACTTCTCGCTGGCGTCGTCGCCCGACGGGGGTCGACCGGGCCCGTGACGCGGTCCGCCGGGATCCGTCGACTCGCCGGTGAGCTGCGGTTCGACGTCCACGACGCCTTCCACGGCGCGTACGAGGCGTACGGCGACCGGGATGAGCGAGGTGTCGCGGATGTGTCCGCGCAGGGTGACGACACCCTCGTGCACGGTCACGTGGATGGCGTGACTGAAGCGCGGGAACAGGTACGACACCACTGTGCGGCGGACCTCCTCCTCTATCTCGTCGTCCGGCCGCAGGAACACCTTCAGCAGATCGGCGCGGCTGACGATGCCCTGGAGCATGCCGATGGCGTCGACCACGGGCAGCCGCTTGACACGGCGGACGGCCATGATCCTGGCGGCCTGCGCGAGAGTGGCGTCCGGGTGGACGGTGACGGCGGGGGTGCTCATGAGCTCCTCCGCCCTGGTCGCACCGGCCTTGGCGACATCGACCAGGCGCTGTCGCTGCTGGGAGAGGCTCTGCTCCTCGTCGCGGAACTCCTCCTTGGGCAGCAGGTCGGCCTCGGAGACGACACCGATGACGCGTCCCTCTCCCTCCAGCACCGGCATGGCGCTGACCTTCCACTGCTCCATGGTCCGCACGATCTCCTTGAAGGGCGCGTCGCGGCCGACGGCCACGACCGTCTGGGTCATCACATCGCTCACGATGTGCGGAGTGCCGGTCATGTCCGACCACCTCGTCTCGGGTTCGTCAGGTCACGGTTCGGTGAGGGGTGCGTCGAGCCGCGCGGTGACCCGGACCGGACGGTCGGGCATGGCTGCTGTCACCGAGTTCATGGCGATCGACTCCAGCCCGGCTCACGTGGCCAGTCCGGCGCGGCGTGACGCCTCGGGCTCCGGCGCCGTGGAGGTGTCGTCCACCCGGTGGCGCAGGTCCGCGGAGACGTCGACCACCCCGTCCACGCCCTGGCACAGGCGTACGACGACCGGGATCAGCGACTTGCGCTCGACGGTGCCCTTCAGCGTCACGCGTCCGTCGACGACGCGCACGGTGATCGCGCCCGGAGTGATACCGACGGTGCGTACGAGTACCTCCCCGGAGATCTCCTCCCGGATGGCGCTGTCACCCCGCAGGAATACACGCAGCAGATCGGCCCTGCTGACCAGGCCGACCAGCCGGTCGGCCTCGTCGACCACCGGCAGCCGTTTGACGTGATGGCGCTCCATGACCTGGGCCGCTTCCACCGCCGTCCACTGGGGCCTGGCCGTCACGGCCGGGCTGTTCATCAGTCCTTCGGCGGTCGTGGCCTCGGCCTTCGCACGGTCGGAGGGCTCGGGGCGCAGAACCGGCAGCAGGCCGACCGGATCCAACCGGCCCGCCTCCTTGCGCAGCAGATCCGCCTCGGAGACCACGCCCACGACGCGTTCGTCGTCGTCCACGACGGGCACGGCGGTGATGTCGTGCTCGGCGAGCAGCTTGGCGATCTCCTTGAAGCCGGTGTCCCGGCGCACGCCGACGACCGATGTGGTCATGAGGTCGCTCACCGTCCGGTGCCACATGGCTTCCGCCTCCTCCCGTGTGCGGTTCCTCCTTCCACTCTCCGCCCGGCACGCGGGAGCCGCATGGGCCGGTCGGCCCCAACCCGGCCGGCGTCGGCCTGGGCCGCCGACGAGGCGGCACGGCACGGGTCGGAGGAGGTACTGCCCGACGACGCCGTGTCCGCCCTGGTCGTGGGAGGGCGTGGCCGGGGCGAGGTGGGCTGCTCCTGGGGTCGGTCAGCCTCGCGGTGGCGGCGCGGGCGGTGTGCCCGGTCGCCGTTGTCCCCCGGCGGGTCTGACCGAATCGCCGTGCGTGGCCGGGGAACCGATGCGCGTATGCCGTGCCGACGGAGCGTGGGGCACCTGGCGTACCGGTTCAGGCGTTCGGGGGAGTGCGCAGTGCGAGGAGGGCCATGTCGTCGTGGCCGTCGCTGGGGTGCCGGTCGGCGAGGGAGCGGACGAACTGGTCCAACGGCTGGCGGCAGTGGGCCGCGGCCAGCTGCGCGAGCGCGGCGAGACGGTCGTCGAGCGGCCGCTGGGGGTGCTCGACGAGGCCGTCGGTGAACAGCAGCACAACATCGCCGCCGGCCAGGGGGTGGGTGTGGTCGGGCCGGTCGACGCCGGTGTCGACACACAACGGGACTCCGGATTCGGCGAGCAGGTACTCGGCGCGGCCGTCGGGTGTGACGATCAGGGGCGGGAGGTGGCCCGCGCTGCTCCACCGCAGCGCCCAACCCTTGGCGGTGGGCTCGATGCGGGCCAGGCACACCGTGGTGACGGGCAGGTCGGTGAGGGCGAGCAGGGTCTCGTCGAGCTGGGCCAGGACGGTGCTGGGCGGCGTCCTGCGGTCGTAGAACAGGACCCGGAGCATGTTCCGCACCTGGGCCATGGCGGCGGCCGCGCGCAGGTCGTGTCCGACGACGTCGCCGATCACCGCTGCGCAGGCGTGGTCCGGGAGGAGGAAGGCGTCGTACCAGTCGCCACCGACCGCCGCGGGTTCGGCGGCCGTCCGATAGACGGCGGCGGCGGTGAACGGGCCGAGATCCGGGAGGGTCGGCAGGAGCAGGCGCTGGAACTGTTCGGCCGTGTCGCGCAGGTGTCCGAAGAGGCGGGCGTTGTCGATGGCGATGGCGGCCGCCCCGGCGAGGGCGCGCACGATCTCCTCGTCGTCCCGGTCGAAAGGCCGCCCGTCGAGCCGCTCTGCCAGATAAAGATCGCCGTAGACCTCACCGCGCACGCTGATCGCCACGCCGAGCAGGGTTCGCATGGGCGGGTGGCCGGCCGGGAAGCCGACCGAGGCCGGGTGGGAGGCTATGTCGTCGACCCGTAGCGGCTCCGGATGCCGGATCAGATATCCGAGCAGGCCCCGGCCGCGGGGCATGCCCACGCCGGCCATGGCCGCGCGTTCCTTCTCCGACAGCCCCGAGGGAACCAGTTGGTCCAGGTGCTCTCCCGACTCATGGAGAATTCCCAGGGCGCCGTAGCGGGCGCCCACCAGGTTCATGGCGGTGACGACGATGCGGTGCAGGACCGCGGGCAGGTCCAGATCGCCGCCGATGGCCAGCACGGCGTCCAGCAGTGCCGCCAGCCGGTCCCTCGTGCCGATCGGTTCGTACGGCTGCTCAGTGCCCCGGCCCAGCCGGTCGTCCGGGCCCGGTCGCAGGTCCGGAGGGCTCGCCGCGCCCACCGGCCTTCGCCGGTCCTGCTCGTCCGTCACGGGATCACCCCGCTCATCCACTGTCCACGGTACGAGAAGGACTCCGTGTCACGCCTGCGCTGTCACCCGTACCGCGGTGACCTTGTACTCGGGGCAGGACGTGAGGGCGTCCGCGTGGTCGGAGGTGAGACGGTTCACCCCGCTGGCGGGGAAGTGGAAGGAGCAGAAGACCTGGCCGGGAGCCGTCTCCTCGCCGACCCGGGCGACGAGCAGGGCCCGGCCGTGCCGGCTTTCCACACGGACCCGTGAGCCGTCCCGGACGCCGTGGCGGACGGCGTCGTCGGGATGGAGGTCGAGGAAGTCGAGGGGATCGAGCGCGAGGTTGCCACCGCGGCGGGTCATGCTGCCGGAGTTGTAGTGCGCCCAGCGCCGCCCGGTGACCAGGATCAGGGGGTAGTCGTCGTCGGGTAGCTCACCGGGTGGGAGATACGGGGCCGCCGCGAGGTGGGCGCGCCCGTCCGGTGTGGCGAACCGGTCCCGGTACAGGGTGGCGTCCCCCGGGCGGTCCGGGTCCGGGCAGGGCCACGGTACGGCGCCCTCCTGGTCCAGCCGTTCGTGGGAGATGCCGGCGAAGACGGGTGCGACACGTCCGCACTCGGCCAGGGCGGCCGCCGCAGTGGGGCAGCCCAGGTCCGCGCCCATCGCCGCGGCGACGGCGTGCACGGCGTCGAAGTCGCTGCGCGCCGCGCCCGGCGGGGACACGGCGGCGCGGACCCGCTGGAACCTGCGGTCGAAGTTGACGAAGGTGCCGTCCTTCTCCAGCCAGGACGCGACCGGCAGGACGACGTCGGCACGGCGGGCGGTCTCGGACAGGAACAGTTCGTCGCACACCACGAGCGGGCACGCTTCCAGGGCCTCGGCGACCCGGTCGCTGTCGGGATCGGTGGCACAGACGTCCTCACCGATGATCCACAGTGCCCGCAGGTCCCCGGCCCGGGCGGCGGCGAACATGCCCGGGATGCGCAGTCCGGGGCGCTCGGGAACCGGTACCCCCCACACCGCCTCGGCCCGCGCCCGTGCGGCGGGGTCGGTCACCTTCCCGTATCCGGGCAGGACATCGGGCAGGGCGCCCATGTCGGAGGCACCCTGGACGTTGTTCTGGCCGCGCAGGGGGCTGACGCCATGGCCGCGATCGGTGCCCACGGCGCCGCGCAGGATCGCCAGGTTGGCCAGCGACCGCACGCCGTCCGTGCCGTGCAGGTGCTCGGTGACGCCCAGCCCGTAGACGATCGCGGGCCGCCGGGCACGGCCGTACAGCCGCGCCGCCGCGACCAGGTCGCCGACGGGTACCCCGGTGATGTCCGCCACCCGGCCGGGTGGGTAGTCGTCCAGCAGCGCGGTGAGCTCCGGCAGGCCGGTGGCCCGCCGGAGCAGGAATTCCTCGTCGGTCAGCCCCTCGGCGATCAGGACATGGGCGAGCCCGTGGAAGAGCGCCACGTTGGTGCCGGGGCGGGGACGCAGGTGTACGTCGGCATGGCGGGCGAGGCCCACGGCGCGGGGATCGGCGACGACCAGATCCGCCCCGTGCAGCACCCGTCGTAGCAGGCGCGCTCCGACCACCGGATGGGCTTCGACGGGATTGGCCCCGACCACCAGCAGACAGTCGGACCGCTCGACGTCGTCGAAGCCGTCGGTGCCACCCGGGAGCCCGAAGGAGGCGGTCAGGCCCGCGGCGGACGGGGAGTGGCACAGCCGGGAGCAGTTGTCGACGTTGTTCGTGCCGATGACGACACGCATGAACTTCTGGACGAGGTAGTTCTCCTCGTTGGTGGCGCGCGCCGACGAGATCGCCGCCACGGCGTCCGGGCCCCCGGAGGAGACGGCCGCACGCAGGCCCCGGGCGACGTGGTCCAGCGCTTCGTGCCAGCCGACGGGCTCGAGCCGGCCGCCCAGCCGCAACAGCGGCTGGGTGAGCCGCTCGGGGGAGACCAGGTAGCCGTGTGCGAAGCGGCCCTTGACGCAGGCGTGTCCCTGGTTGACCGGGCCGTCCCGGGCGGGCAGGACCGCCGTGACCTCACCGTCGGCGGCGACGACGTCCAGGGCGCAGCCGACACCGCAGTATCCGCACGTCGTACGGGTCGCGGTCGGCCGGTGGGCGGAGGTGAGTCCACGTCCCGGGCCGGGCTCGGTGATCGCACCCGTGGGACAGGTGTCGACACAGCCGCCGCAGGCCACGCAGTCCGACTCGGCCCAGGGCCCGCCGGTGCCGGGAGCCACCACGGTGTCGGCGCCCCGGCCGACCAGGGTGAGGGCGAAGGTGCCCTGCACCTCGGCGCACATGCGCACGCACCGCCCGCAGGCGATGCACAGATCCCGGTCCAGGTGGACGTAGGGATGGGAGTCGTCCCCGCCCCGGCCTCTGGCACCCTGAGCCGTGCCGGGGCCGATGCCCAACGTGCGGCAGACCTGGGCCAGTTCGCCGGGGTTGTCGTCGGCGAGGGCACGGGGTGGCAGGACGGAGGCGATGACCTCCACCGCTTCCCGGCGCAGCCGCCGCAGGTCGTCCGTGCCGGCTTCGACGTGGGTGCCGGAGGCGGCCGGGGTCACGCAGGCCGCCGCGACCTGCCCGTCCGTCCGCACGAGACACGTGCGGCAGGAACCGGCCGGGCCGATCCGGTCGTCCGAGCAGAGCGCGGGCAGGTCGATCCCGGCGGCCCGCACCGCCGCGAGCAGTGAGGCCCCCTCGGGCACGGCGACGCGCGTGCCGTCGACGTCGACCTCGATCCCCGCTCCCCTCACGGCCCCCACCCCGCCAGGCGGTCTCCGTAGGCGCGGGCGAGGCTGCGCACCGCGGGCGGGACGCGCCGTCCGAAGGCGCACAGGCTCGCCTCGGTCAGTACACGCGCGAGTCGTTCCCATTCCGGCCCGGGCGGACCCCCGGCGGACGCCAGTTCGAGACCGCGCCGCGAGCCGACGCGGCAGGGCGAGCAGGCACCGCAGCTCTCCGCTGCCGCGAACCGCCAGATGTGCCGCAGCACCTCCTCCGGGGCCGGACGCCGGTCGAACGCGACCAGTCCGGCGTGGCCCAGCGCGGCGCCCCGGGCCGCGAGAGCGACGGTGGTCAGCGGTACGTCCAGCGCGTCGGGGCCGAGGAAGCCGCCCAGCGGCCCGCCGACCTGCAGCGCGGCCAGCTCACCGCCGTCCTTCAGGCCGCCGCCCAACTCGGTGACGATCCGCAGCAGCGGGGTGCCCAGCTCGACCTCGTACGCCCCCGGCCGGGCGAACCGCTCCGACAGACAGACCAGTTTCGTCCCGCTCTCGTCGGGCGTGCCGCGCCGGGCGTAGGTGTCGCCTCCCCGGGAGACGATCCATGGGACGGACGCGAGGGTCTCGACGTTGTTCACCACCGTCGGCGCGTCCCACAGCCCCCGCCGGGTCGGATAGGGCGGCCGTGGTCGGGCGCAGCCCCGGTCACCCTCCAGGCTCGCGATCAGGGCGGTCTCCTCGCCGGCGACATAGGATCCGGCTCCCTGCACGACGTCGACGTCCAAGGCGAGGTCGGTGCCGTGCACGGACCGGCCGAAGTGCCCGTCGGCGTACGCCCGCCCGACCGCCTCCCGTAGCCGGGCGAGGGCTCGCGGGTACTCCGAGCGCACCAGAACCACACCCCGGCGTGCCCCGCACGCGAAGCACGCCAGGGCCAAGCCCTCCAGCACCCGTTCGGGATCGGCCTCCATGAGCAGCCGGTCGGCGTAGGAACCGGGGTCGCCCTCGTCTCCGTTGGCCACCACCACGGTGTCGGGACCACGGCCCGCGGCCTCCCACTTCGCGGCCACCCGGAAGCCCGCGCCACCGCGTCCGCGCAGCCCGGAGGCGGCCACCTCCGTCCGGACCTCGTCCGGGGTGCCGACGGTCACGACCCGCGGCCACATCTGCCACGAGGGCTCTGCGGCCAGCACTCCCGCGAGCAGCACGGGGTCGCCCGTGTCGTCGGCGACAGGGATCGGCGGGTCGGGCGAGGGCTCACCGCCGGCGAGTTGACCGGCCAGCGTCGGGCCGGAGCGGGGCGAGGTGCCGTCGAGCGCCGCGGGGCCCGCATAGCAGTACCCCAGACAGCGGACCTCCTGAAGCGATGTCTCCCCGTCCTTGGACACCGCACCCGCGCGGACCCCCAACGCGTGCTCCACCTCGGAGAGGTGCTGTCCGGCCCGTGCGGCGAAACACGCCGTCGCCGCGCAGACCCGGACATGACGGCGGCCGTGCGGCGCGGCCAGGTCCGCGTAGTAGCCGGCCGGTCCGAGCGCCGCGGCCGCGGGCAGCCCCAGACGCGCGGCGACAGCCGGAGCCCAGTCCTCGGGACCGCTCTTCGTTCCCCTCCTGACCCGGGCCAGCGCGTCGACAAGCCGTTCTCCTGGCCGCCCGCGCCGGTCGTCCAGGGCCCGGAACGCGTCGAAACGGTCCGCGGGAGCTGTGGAGGCCATGCCCTCCATCGTGGGGGCAGCCACCCGGTGCCGCAATCGCGGCACTCCCTGAGCGTGGTCGCCCCCATGGCCACGCCGGACCGGAATCGGCACGGCAGACCGTCGCGCGGGCCGTACGGCCCCGTCGGTGCCCGGTCGGCTCATCTCACGAGCGGGCCGATGCCGCGCGCGGTGTGCTACACGGACACCACGGAGTGGTTCCCCCTGGCGGGGAGTCCGGAACTCCGCCGCTTGAGAACGTGTCCGGCCTCGATGCCGCGCAGCCGGCGATCACCTTGTCGGGACTTCAGGGACCCAAGGGGGCGAGGGCAGGGGCTGTTCGGCCCCAGCGCGCGGCGGCCCCACCTGGTTGACTGGAGATGCCGGCTGTCGAGACCAGACCTCGAGGAGGTACGGCGATGACGACACTGACACGTAGACAGAGGTTCCCCTTCCCGGAGATTCCGGAGTGGTTCGAGAGCTTCCCCGCGCGGTTCGCGATGCCCACGATGAGTGACCTCTTCACGGTCCGCATCGAGGACTATGTGGACAACGGCAGGTACGTGATGCGCGCCGAGCTCCCGGGCATGTCCGCAGAGGACATCGACGTGATGATCGACGACGGAGTGCTCACCGTCACGGCCGAGCGCACCGAAAGGGAGGTGGAGAAGAACCGCAGCGAGATCCACTACGGCTCCATGAGCCGCAGCGTGACCCTTCCGCCCGGCGCTGACGAGAACGACGTCACGGCCGAGTACGCCGACGGCATGCTCACCGTGACCGTGGGAATCGGCACCACCCCGGCCGAGGCCAGGCACATCGAGATCAAGCGCGGCGGCTGAGCCGCGTTGGCGTCCGGCCCCCAGGTCGTCCGCGGCCCGGGGGCCGAGTGTCGTCCGGTCGGCGCCGTCCTGACCCTGGCGCGTCACCGGGTCGAGCCGTTGCCTGTGGTGGACGGCAGCGGGAACAGCGCGCCCCAGGAGGCGTTGACGAAGGGGACGAGGGTGACGACGATCGCGTCCTCGATGTCGCCGAGGCCGCAGCTCACTTCCTGCCAACTGCGCGGACCGGCTCGCGTCGATGAGGGCGGGGCGGATCCGGGAGCACACCGGGCGCCGTTCCACGGCGACCTGGCGAAAGCCCTCCCGGAAGGAGGCCATGGTCCCGTGCAGCAGGTTCTGCTCGGCCTCACGCTTCCGCCCTGCGCACCACCGCGACCGGGCAGTGGGCGTGGTGCGGCAGGGCCTGGCTGACCGGGATCCCTGGAGGGGATCTATCCGGCCCTGATCATGGCCAACGGCGCCCGCGCCGAGGGCATCGAGGCCGACCTGTTCTTCACCTTCTTCGGACTGGACGCCATCACGAAGAAGCACTGGGAGCACATCAAGCTCGCCACGGTCGGCAACCCGGGCCTGCACCTGCCCACCCTGCTGGGCGGGCTGCCCGGTGTCCCGGACCTGGTGACCCGGTACATGGAGCGCAAGATGGACAGGCTCGACATCCCGCCGATCCCCGAGTTCATCGAGATGATCGCCGACACCGGCGCGGGCATCTACGCCTGCAAGGCGTCCGTCGATCTCTTCGAACTCGGCAAGGACGACCTCGTCGAACAGGTCCAGGGCATCATCACGGTCGGCGAGTTCTACGAGCGCGCGGCAGGCAGCCAGATCATCTACACCTGAGACGACCGGCACGGGTGGCGATGACGACGGCGACGACCACGGCGATCAGGGTACGTCCCGCAGGGCGGCGGGATCGAGTCGAGGTTTGTCGGCACGGATGGTCATGGGGGTTCCCTGGTGTCTGTGAGGCGGGCGGCGGCTCGGTGCTCCGGTCGCCGCCCGGGGGCGGGGCGGATCAGGCGTCGGCGTCGGAGGAGCGGTGGCCGCCCGCACAGTGCACGACCAGTTGCCTCTTCGATTACCCCGAGGGGTATCTCTCCCGGTGAGAGTACGGCCACCGGGAGGGGAGCGTCAAATACCCCACGGGGTATTTGCGACCCGCACCCGCGGTGCGGACCGACGACGGGCAGAATGTCCGCATGACCCTCCACTGCGCGGTGCTGGACGACTACCAGGGCGCCGCCCTGACCCTGGCGGACTGGAGCGTCCTCGACGGCAAGGTCGACGTACGCACCCTCCGCGAACACCTCACCGACCGGGACAAGCTCGCCGCCGAACTGGCCGACTGCGAGGTCGTCGTGGCCATGCGCGAGCGCACCCCCTTCGACGCCGACCTGCTGCACCGCCTGCCCCGGCTGCGCCTGCTGGTGACGACGGGCATGCGCAACGCCTCCATCGACCTCGCCGCGGCGGCGGCCCAGGCAGTGACGGTCTGCGGTACGGCGAGCAGCCCCACGCCGCCCGTCGAACTGACCTGGGCTCTCCTCCTCGGCCTGGCCCGGCACATCGCGGCGGAGAACCGGGCGCTGCGCGAGGGCGGTCCCTGGCAGTCCACCGTCGGCCAGGACCTCGCCGGCCGGACCCTGGGCCTGCTCGGACTCGGCAGGATCGGCACCCGGGTCGCCCGCGTCGCCACCGCCTTCGGCATGGAGGTCCTCGCGTGGAGCGAGAACCTCACCCCGGAGCGGGCGGCCGACGCCGGGGCCCGACTCGCTGCGAGCAAGGAGGACCTGCTGAGCCGCAGCGACTTCGTGTCCCTCCACCTCGTCCTGTCCGACCGCACCCGCGGCCTGCTCGGTGAGCCGGAACTACGCGCCATGCGCCCGCACGCCTACCTGGTCAACACATCCCGCGCCGCCCTCGTCGACCGACCGGCACTCCTGCACGCCCTGCGCGAGGGCTGGATCGCCGGGGCGGGGCTGGACGTCTTCGACACCGAGCCGCTGCCCGCGGACGATCCCCTGCGCTCACTGCCGAACGTGCTGGCCACACCACACCTCGGTTACGTCAGCGAGCAGAACTACCGCACCTTCTACGCGCAGGCCGTGGAGGACATCGCCGCTTTCCTGGCCGGTACGCCCACACGACAGCTGACGGCCGACTGAGCGAGAGCCCACTGCCGCCGTACCGAACGAACCGAACGGGGAGGACATGGAGAAAGCGCTGGGCACGGTCGGGGGTTTGTGGCGCTACCCCGTCAAGTCGATGCTCGGCGAGACGGTGAGCGCCGCGGAGGTGACCGAGCGTGGACTCGCCGGTGACCGGCGCCTTGCCGTCGTCGACCGGGAGACGGGCAAGGTCGCCAGCGCGAAGAACCCGCGGCTGTGGAAGGCCCTGCTCACCTGCGGCGCGACCCTGGAGGAGGGGTCGGTACGCATCACCCTGCCCGACGGGAAGCCGGTCCGGCGGACGGACACCGATGTCGACGACGTCCTGTCGGCGGTAGTAGGACGTCCCGTCACGCTGACGGACACTCCGCCGGACCGGGCCACGCTGGACCGTTCCCGGCCGGAGCTGGTCCTCCAAGAGGGGCTCGACGCCGAAGTGCAGGCGGACACCGTCCAGTTCGGGTCGGCTGCCCCCGCCGGTACCTTCTTCGACTACGCCCCCTTGCACCTGCTGAGCGCGGCCACCCTGCGCCAGCTGGCCGCGCTCAGCCCCCGAGGGGTCGCCGAGGCCGAGCGCTATCGCCCCAACATCGTCATCGACACCGAAGGCGTCGGCTTCCTCGACCACGCATGGCTGGACAGCGAGCTGCGGATCGGGGACGAACTCGTCCTGCGGGTCGTCGCTTCGACGCCACGCTGCGCCGTACCGACGCTCCCGCACGGAGAACTGCCCCAGGACAGAGCAGCCCTGCGCACGCTCGCCGAGCACAACCGCGTTCCCGCCGGACCCGGATGGAACCCGGAGCCCTGCGCGGGGGTCTACGCCCAGGTGGTCCGCCCGGGGCGGGTCGGCGTCGGCGACCTCGTCAGGCTCTGAGCCGACGGGCCTCGCCGCCGGGACGACGTACGGCCAACCAGCCGTCCGCCCAGCCGTCCGCTACGAGGAGACCTCAAGAGTGATCCAGTAGCGGCGTTTGACCCCGATGTCGGTGCTGCGCGTGTCTTCGAGGACGCCGCCGTTGCTCTCGATGGTGCGCGCCGAGCCGACGTTGCCGTCGTCACAGGTGAGGAGCACCCGGTCCAGACCGAGCGCCGGCGCCTTGAGCAGAACCGCTCCCAGCGCCCACGTGGCCAGCCCGCGTCTCCTGGCGGAAGGGCGGACGCTGTAGCCGATGTGACCGCCGCCTTCCAGCAGAAAGGCGTTCAGATAGTGCCGTAGGTCGATGGCCCCGAGGTACGTCTCGCCGTCGACGATCCACCAGTGGGTGGCGTGGAAGCACCCTTCCCCGACGGGCAGCGACCGGTCCGACTGCTGCCGCAGTCGCCCGACCCACGAGGCGAACCCTTCCGGGCTGTCGAGATCGTCGTCACCGACCAGACGCAGTCCGGTCCCGTCCTGGTGAGCACCGGGCTGCCACTCGTCACGCGCAGCGAGCCACGAGGAGTGCAGGCGTCCCGTGGGAGCGATCAGTTCGGCCATGCCGGGGACGGTAACACCCACAGCCCCCGAGGTCTCCTTGATTCACTACAGGCACACACCCTGGGCGAATCCGCCGTTGCTCACGAGGAGTTGGCCATTGACCCACTGACCCTGGCGTGCGCGGCGGCCAGGGTGATGCGGTCCAGCGCGCCCTTGTCCGCCCCGTAGGGCAGGTTGCGACGGTGTGGTCGCTGGTAAGTGCGACGATGCGGCCGCTGCCCGGGGCACCGGCGAAGCGCCGGCCGTACTCGCGGATCAGCAGCCAGGTCGCTCGGGCACTGACCGCGAAGTGGCGGTCGAAGCTCTCGACGGTCGTGTCGAGCAGGCCGGAGTCGACCGACTCGCAGTGACACCTCAGGTGAAGGCGATGTCCCAGCCCGAGGCCGCCAGTCGTCGGGCGATGCCCGCACCGATGCCGACCGTGCGCCCCACCCGGTGACCAGGACCAGGGGACGGCCCGGGGGATCGGCCTGTCGGGGAGCGGGGTGTCCTTGGTCGCGTGGTCACGGCCCGAGACGGTCCATGAGCCAGGCCTGCCGGGCCACCGCCTTTCGCCGTCGGAGGGGCGGGCGCGGCGAAGCGCACGCACCTCCATCGCGTCACCTGTGGCACCACTCGACGCGCCGGACAGGCACTATCCCGGTATGCCGAACGGGGTGTTGCCGTCCGGTGTCTGGTGAGGCAGTCGTTCGAGGGTGGCGGCGATCTCGGCCCGTCCCACCGCGTCGATCAGGGCCTGGCCGATCACGGAGACCGGCTCGCGGGCCGGGAGGACCAGGCCCATGCGCTCGGTGCGGACCGGGCTGACCAGGGGAACGGCGTGCATGCCGGTGGGCACGCCGAAGACGTGGAGCCAGGCGTGCGGCACGATGCTCGCCCACTGACCGGCCCTGACCTGCGCGAAGAGGGAGGCGATCGAGTCGGTTTCGACCCGCGGCGCCACGGACACGCCGGCGGCTTCGAACACCGCGTCGAGGACCTGGCGGCCCTGCATCAGGGGGTGCAGCAGACACAGGGGGTACTGGGCCGCCTCCGCCCAGGAGATGCTGGCGGGCCCGGAGTCGGGCGCGGACCACTGGGTGAGCAGAACGTAGCGTTCCTGGTAGAGCGGTACGAACTTGAAGTCGTGGGCGGCGACGGAGCTGTGGTAGGTGACGGCGGCGTCGAGTTCGTACGCCCGCAGCCGGTTCACGATCTCCTCGGCCTGGAGGTCGGCGAAGACCTGGACGGTGGCGAGCGGATTGGCGGCGCAGAACGGCTGGGTCAGCAGCGCGACCGCGGTGGAGGCGGTCGGCACGGTGCCGATGCGCAGCCGGCCGCTCAGCCCCGCGCGCAGTGCCTGGATCTCGCCCTGCATGGCGTCGCGGTCGGCGAGGATGCGCTGTGCCCACAGCACGACCCGCTCGCCCTCGGGGGTGAGGCCGTCGAACCGGCGCCCACGCCGGACCAGCGGGATGCCGAGCTCGTCCTCCAGTTTCCGGATGCCCTCGGACAGGGTCGGCTGGGAGACGTAGCAGGTCTGGGCCGCCTTCGCGAAGTGGCGGGCGCGGGCGAGGGCGACGAGGTATTCGAGTTGGCGCAGCAGCACCCTTCAATGATCCCTCAGCCCGGCCGCGCGGCACGGGGCACGCTGCGGTGATCGGTGCCGCCTGTCAGTCGATCGGAACCACCACTTTGACCTGCGCCGGAGCACAGACGGAGAGTGTGGCGCGAACGGTGGGCGGGGTGTGCCGCGCCCGTGCGGGTCCAAGGACGCGCGGGGCCGCCCCGCCGCGCGGCGGACGCGCCGGACGTCGCCAGGACCCGCGCCGCCCTGGACGGAGAGGGTGTGGTGTGCGATGCGGGACTTCGACGAACCGGACGAGGCCGAACTGTCGGTGACGGCCCCCAAGACGTGGGCGACCGGTGCTCCCGCGGTCGTGCACGCGCTGCGGTACGCGCTCGGGCAGACGTCACCGAAGCGCACCGCCCTCACGCTGCTCAACATCAACCAGGCCAAGGGTTTCGACTGTCCGGGCTGCGCCTGGCCGGAGCCCGCGCCGGGCCAGAGGCACCGCAACGAGTACTGCGAGAACGGCGCCAAGCACATCGCCGACGAGGCCACCTCCCGGCGGGTGACGGCCGACTTCTTCCGGCGGCACTCCGTCGACGAGCTGAGCCGCAGGTCCGACTACTGGCTCAACCAGCAGGGCCGGCTGACCGAACCGATGGTGCTGCGCGAGGGCGCGACCCACTACGAGCCCATCGGCTGGGACGAGGCCCTGGACCTGCTCGCCGGTGAGCTGCGTGCCCTGGACCACCCGGACGAGGCGCTCTTCTACACCTCCGGGCGGCTGGCGAACGAGCCGGCCTTCCTGCTCCAGCTCTTCGCACGGGCCTTCGGCACCAACAACCTGCCGGACTGCTCCAACATGTGCCACGAGTCCAGCGGCTCGGCACTGGGGGAGACCCTGGGCATCGGCAAGGGCAGCGTCAGCCTCGACGACCTCTACGACTCCGACCTGGTCTTCGTGGTAGGACAGAACCCCGGCACCAACCACCCGCGCATGCTGTCCGCGCTGGAGGAGACCAAGCGCCGCGGCGGCCATGTCGTCGCCGTCAACCCGCTGCCCGAGGCCGGACTGCTCCGCTTCAAGCACCCGCAGAAGGCACGCGGGATCATCGGCCGCGGCACGGACATCGCCGACCAGTTCCTGCAGATACGGCCCGGAGGCGACCTCGCCCTGTTCCAGGCGCTGAACCTGCTGCTGCTGGAGGCCGAGGACAAGGAGCCGGGCACCGTCCTGGACCGCGACTTCATCGAGGCGCACACCACGGGCTACGACGCCTTCGCCGAGCACATCCGCACCACGTCCTGGGACGCCGTCCTGGAAGCCACCGGCCTGACCAGGGACGAGATCGAGCAGGTGCACGAACGGGTGCTGGCCAGCCGCAGCGTCATCGTCTGCTGGGCCATGGGCCTGACCCAGCACAAGCACGGCGTGCCCACCATCCGCGAGGTCGTCAACTTCCTGCTCCTGCGCGGCAACATCGGCCGGCCCGGGGCGGGCGTGTGCCCGGTGCGCGGGCACAGCAACGTGCAGGGCGACCGCACCATGGGGATCTGGGAGCGCATGCCGCAGCCGTTCCTGGACCGGCTGGGACAGGAGTTCCGGTTCACCGCGCCGGTGAAACACGGCCTGGACTCCGTCGATTCCATCCGGGCCATGCTCGACGGACGGGCCAAGCTGTTCGTCGGCGTCGCGGGCAACTTCGTACGCGCCTCGCCCGACAGCGACGCCACCGAGCGCGCCCTGCGCAACTGCCGTCTGACCGCCCACATCTCGACGAAACTCAACCGCTCCCACGCGGTGTGCGGACGCACCGCCCTGATCCTGCCCACGCTCGGCCGGAGCGACCGCGACGTCCAGGCGGGCGGCGAGCAGTTCATGACGGTCGAGGACTCCATGAGCGAGGTCCACGCGACCCGCGGCCGCCTCGCCCCCGCGTCGCCGCACCTGCTGAGCGAGGTGTCCATCATCAGCCGCCTCGCCCGCAAGGTGCTGGGCGCCGGACCGGACATCCCCTGGACGGACTTCGAAGCCGACTACGACCTTGTGCGCGACCGCATCGCCCGGGTCGTCGAGGGCTTCGAGGACTTCAACGAGCGGGTACGGCGCCCAGGAGGATTCCGCCTGCCCAACCCGGTCAACGAGAAGGTGTTCCGCACCCCCGCCGGGAAGGCCGTCCTCACCGTCAACGACTTCACGCTGCTCCGGGCCCCCGAGGGCCACCTCGTCCTGCAGACACTGCGCTCGCACGACCAGTGGAACACCATCCCGTACGCGATGGACGACCGCTACCGGGGTGTCAAGGGCGGCCGGCGCGTCGTCCTGGTCAACCGCGCCGATCTCACGGACCTCGGCCTCGACGACGGCAGCCTCGTCGACCTCGTCAGCGTCTGGACCGACGGCTCGGAGCGCCGCGCCGACGGCTTCCGGGTCGTCGCCTACCCGACACCCCGGGGCTCCGCGGCCGCCTACTACCCCGAGACGAACGTCCTGGTACCCCTCGACAGCGTGGCGGACATCAGCAACACGCCCACCTCGAAGAGCGTGATCGTCCGCCTGGAACGGGCCGCCGCCCGGACACCCGCCTAGCACGAGCACGTCGCCGGGCCCCGGGGCGGCGTCCGGCCACCGACCGGCATCGGCGGCGTGGCGTGGAACAGTGGGAGGAGGGCGGCGAAGGAGGTCGCGATGAGTCACCCCGTGCTGGCGGCCGTCGACGGATCCGAACCCAGCCTCAGGGCGGCCGACCGGGCCGCGCGGGAAGCGGCGTCGCGGGGTGTGCCGTTGCGTCTCCTGCACGCCTCCCCACCGCTTCCGGGTGACGCCGTTCCGGCCGTGGCCGAGCGGAGGCTGCACGAGGTGGGCGAGGGCGTGCTCGCGCGGGCGGTCGCCGACCTCGGCGCCCGCCACCCCGGCCTCCGGGTGCGGAGCGAGCAGACCGTCGGCCCGCCCGCCACCGCCATCCTGACCGCCGCGCGAGACGCCGGGCTTGTCGTCGTGGGCGCACGCGGCTCGGGAGGCTTCGAGGGCCTCGCGGTCGGCTCGGTGGCTCTCCGTGTGGCGGCGGCCGCCGCCTGCCCCGTCGTCGTGGTGCCCGACCGGCTCTTCGGCGGCTTCGGGGACAGGACGCCGGCGGTCGTAGCGGGTTTTGACGCGCACCGTCCGGTTGACGAGGTGGCGGACTTCGCCTTCGCCACCGCCCGGACCGGGGGTGCGGTTCTGCGGGTGGTGCAGGCGTGGGCGCTTCCCGCCGAGGCCGTCTCTCCCCGGACGCTGTTCGTGACCGAGGAGGACCGCGCCGGCTGGGAGGACCAGGAGGTCCTGCGGTTGTCCGACGCCCTGCGCGGATGGCGGGAGAAGTATCCCGAGGTGTCCGTCCGCCCCGACGTGGTCCTGCTCCACCCCGCGCCGGCGCTGCTGAACGCGTCCCGGGGAGCGGACCTGCTCGTCGTGGGCCGCCGCAGCACCCCGCGCCGCACCACCCCGCAGGCGGCGGAGGGCCGACTGGGGCCGGTCACGCACGCCGTCCTGCACCACACCGGCTGCCCGGTGGCGGTCGTGCCGTACGCCGGCTGACGGCCGTACCGCCCGGATCAGCCGAACCGGATCAGCCGAACCGGATCAGCCGAAGAACACCTCGAACTCGTCGAACAGCGACAGGTCCACCGTCCTGTTCCCCGCCCCGGCCTCCGGCAGAGCGGTGCGGACGATCCGGGTTCCGCGCAGGGCCACCATCGTGCCGAAGTCCCCCTCCTCGACCGCGTCCACGGCGTGCAGCCCGAAGCGGGTGGCCAGCCACCGGTCGAAGGCGCTCGGCGTGCCGCCGCGCTGGACGTGGCCGAGGACCGTGGTACGGGCATCCGTGCCCGTGCGCTGCGAGATCTCCCGCGCCAGCCACTCCCCGACGCCCGAGAGCCGCACATGGCCGTACTCGTCCAGCGACCGGTCCTTGAGGATCGCCTGCCCCTCCTCGGGCACGGCGCCCTCCGCCGCGACCACGATCGGCGCGTAGTTGATCTTGAATCGGCTCCGCACCCACGCGCAGACCTGCTCGATGTCGAACGGCCGCTCCGGGATGAGGATCACGTTCGCGCCGCCCGCGACCCCCGCGTGCAGGGCGATCCATCCGGAATGCCGCCCCATCACCTCCACCACCAGGGTGCGCATGTGCGACTCGGCGGTGGTGTGGAGGCGGTCGATGGCCTCGGTCGCGATGCCGACGGCCGTGTCGAAGCCGAAGGTGTAGTCGGTGCCGGCCACGTCGTTGTCGATCGTCTTCGGTACGCCGACCAGCCGGATCCCCTGACGGCTGAGTTCGGCGGCGACACCGAGCGTGTCCTCGCCGCCGATCACGACGAGCGCGTCGACCTGGTGTGTGGCAAGGGTGTCCTGGATGCGCCGCACCCCGTCCTCGTGCTTGAACGGGTTGGTGCGGGAGGAACCCAGGATGGTTCCGCCACGGGGGAGGATCCCTCGCACGGCGGCGATGTCCAGCGGCACCACCCTGCCCTGGATCGCACCGAGCCAGCCGTCGCGCAGGCCGACGAAATCGAAGGCGTACTGCTGAACGCCCTTGCGCACGACGCTGCGGATGACGGCGTTGAGACCGGGACAGTCCCCACCGCCGGTCAGCACCCCGACCCTCATGGCTTCCTCCCTTCGCCGCGCGCGGTGACGTCAGGACGGTGGGTCGGCCGAGAGCCGTGCGACCCCCTCTCCATCATGGGTGACCGCGCCCCCGTCTGCGACCCGCCCCGGCCCGCCCCCGCTCACGTCGCCAGTCCGGCGCGGCGCGACGTGCCGGGGTCCGGCGCCGTGGAGGTGTCGTCCACCCGGTGGCGCAGGTCCGCGGAGACGTCGACCACCCCGTCCACGCCCTGGCACAGGCGTACGACGACCGGGATCAGCGACTTGCGCTCGACGGTGCCCTTCAGCGACACCCGTCCGTCGACCACCCGCACGGTGATCGCGCCGGGGGTGATGCCGAGGGTGCGCAGGAGTACGTCGCCCGAGATGTCCTCCCGGATGGCGCTGTCGCCCCGCAGGAAGACGCGCAGCAGATCGGCCCTGCTGATCACGCCGATCGGCCGGTCGGCCTCGTCGACCACCGGCAGCCGTTTGACGTGGTGGCGCTCCATGACCTGGGCCGCCTCCACCGCGCTCCACTGTGGCCGCGCGGTCACCGCCGGGCTGTTCATCAGTCCCTCGGCGGTCGTGGCCTCGGCCTTCGCACGGTCGGCGGGCTTCGGACGCAGGACCGGCAGCAGGTCCGCCGGATCCAGCAGGGCGGCCTCCTTGCGCAGCAGGTCCGCCTCGGAGACCACGCCGATCGTGTGTTCGTCGTCGTCCACGACGGGCACGGCGGTGATGTCGTGCTCGGCGAGCAGCTTGGCGATCTCCTTGAAGCCCGTGTCCCGGTGCACCTTGACCACCGAGGTGGTCATGAGGTCGCTCACCATCCGGTGCCACATGGTTCCGCCTCCTCGTGTCGCACGCCTTCCCCCTTCCACTCTCCGCCCGCCCCGCACGGGGCCGCATGGGCCGGTCGGCCCCCGGCTGCCGGGCGCAGGTGCCCGAGCGGCCGCGCTCAGTCGTGCGGGACGACGGCGACGGGGCAGTGTCCGTGATGGAGGGCGGCGTGGGCGATCGGACCCACGTGGGGTGCCGTACCGTGCCGGTGCGCGCGTCGGCCGACGACGAGCAGCGCGGCGCCGTGGGCGGCCTGGACGACGGCCTTGGCCGGGCTCGCCAGACGGATGCTGTCGGCCACCTCCACCTGCGGGTACTTCTCGTGCCAGGGCCGGAGCACCATGTCCAGCTCCTTGCGGGCGTCGCTCGTGATCTCCTCGGTGACGCCATGGTCCACACCCCACGGCATGCGCGCGTGGAGCGGCACGCTGTGGCCGTGGACGGCCAGGAGGGGAAGCCCGCGGGCCGCGGCGGTGTGGAAGGCGAAGTCGAGCAACTCGTCGCTGTGGCCGTGCAGTTTCAACGCCACGACCACATTGGCCGCTTCCGCCGGGGAGGATCCCCGCTCCGCGCGGACCAGGACGACCGGCCGGTGGGCCCGCGCCACGACCGGCATGCTGACATCACCCATGAAGTAGCTCGCGACGGCCTCCAGTCCCCGGGAGCCGAGCACGAGCATCTCCGAGTCCGAGGCGGCTTTGACGAGGGCCTCCTGGGCGTCCTCGGGGACCAGGTTCCCGACGACGGTCAGCCCCGGATGACGTGCCTGGAGCTCCGCCTGCGCGGTGTGGACCAGGCGCTTCGCCCAGTAGTTCTGGTCGACTTCGGACACGACACGGGGCGGTTCCGGCGCCAGCAGCGGCCACGCGTGCAGCAGCCGCAGGGTGAGCCTGCGCCTCTCGGCCTCGTCCGCGGCCCAGCGGGCGGCGGCGAGGCTCTCCGGTGAGCCGTCGAGGCCCACGGTGACGACGGGTTGCATGGCGGCGGCCTCCGTCTCGTACGAAGCTGGACATGACGGTGGATGACGGTGCGCTCTCTCCCTTCGAGGAGAACCCATTCCCCGCCGCCGCGCATGTGGACGCAGGGGGCGAGGGCGGGGGCAGGGGCCGCCCGCCGGTCCGACAGGGACCTTCGGCCCCGTGACCCGAGCCCTTCGGCGTCCCAAGCTGGAGGAAGGAGCGGGGGGAAGTGACCAGCGACCCGCTGGAGGCCGGCCCATGGACGCACAGGGATCACCGTTCACCTCCGGACCGCCCCCGCCGCGCGACGCGCACGTGCCGAAGGGCGCGAACCCCCTGAGGCGCCCGTCCGACCGGTTCGAGTGCTGGTTCCGTCGCGTCCTGCTGGCCGTCCTCGTCCTGGGGCTGCCGGCGGCAGCGGTCGGCGCGGGGCTGGCGGCGTACGACACGTCGATGCGCACCGTCCGGGCCCAGACGGCGGAACGCCACCAGGTCACCGCGCGCCTGACACAGGACGCCGAGCGCGACGACGGCGTGGCGAAGCAGCCGGCGCAGGTTCGCTGGACCGACGGCAACGGCGTCGTACGGACCGGAACCGCCCTGGTGAAGCCGGGAACGTCCGAGGGAGCAGCCGTACGCGTGTGGGTGGACCGCGGCGGAACCCTCACCGCCCCGCCGGCGAGCACCCTCAACGCGCGGACCACCGGCTGGCTGGCCGGCGGCATGACGGCGTTCGGTGTCGCCTTCGGGATCTACGCGGTCTGGACGGGCACCCGCCTGCTGCTGGACCGCGGAAGGTACGCGCGGTGGGACGCCGAGTGGGAGGTGGCGGAGCCGCTGTGGTCCGCGCGCTTCCGAGGATGACGAGCGGGACGATGACGAGCGGGACGAGGAGGAAAACGATGCCCCACACCATGGAATGGACGGTCCGTCTCCACCTCTTCGAGGACGACGAGGGAACGACGAAGGCCCGTCTGGTACTGGACACCGGCAGCACGGAACTCACCGGCCACGGGGCCGCGCACTGCCATCCGGCGGACGTGAACGTGCCGGAGATCGGCGACGAGCTGGCGGCCGGCCGGGCGCTGAACGACCTCGCCCGACAGCTGCTGCGAGCCGCCGAACTCGACATCGAGGGCATGGGCGCGTCCCTGCCGGACACACCCGGGGCCCTGGCATGGCCCCTGTGACGCCCCGGCAGGCCACACGGAGTCCCGTACGGCCCCGCCGGCGGACCCCGGCCCCGGCCCCGACGCCGAGCGCGTCCGCGCGGAACTGAACGGAGAGGGTGGTCACCATGCACGCTCACCTCGGCGACCAACTCGTCATCGAAAGCACGACGTCCGGCGCCACCCGGCGCGACGGCGAGATCGTCGGACTCCACCACGCGGACGGCACACCGCCGTACGACGTGCGCTGGTCGGACACGGACGAGGTGACGCTCGTGTTCCCCGGGCCCGACGCGCACATCCACCCCGTCGAGCACGGCCGGCCCGGGGCCGCGCAGGGGTTTTCCGCGCGGGAGGCGGGCGGTTCCGAAGAGGCTCCGCGGGCCGGCGCGGCCAACCCCGGCGACATCGGCCGGCGGGTGGCCGCCGAACGCCGCCGACAGGGACTGGGCCGGGAGGAGACGGCCCGCCGCGCCCGGATGTCGCCCGGCTACCTGTCGTACCTGGAGGAACACCCCGCCGATCCGAGCGTGGCGGCCCTCATCCGGCTGGCCGACGCCCTGGGCACCACCACCGCCGCTCTGCTCGGAGGCGGCGGCGACCTGCCGCCCGGCCAGGGGCACGCACTGCTGCACCCCCGCCTGCGGGACCTCGGTGAGGCGGAATGCCGCACCCTGCTGTCCACCCACGGCGTGGGGCGTGTCGCGGTGACCTCGTCCGACGGCCGCCCGGCGGTCGTGCCGGTCAACTACGAGATCGTCGACGACACCATCGCCTTCCGGACCGCTCCCGACTCGCTGCCCGCGGCGGCCGTCGGAACGGAGGTCGCCTTCGAGGTCGACCACCTGGACGACGCCCTGAGCAAGGGCTGGAGCGTGCTCGCCGTCGGCCTTGCGAGCGTCGTCACGGAGCCCGAGGCGGTGCGCAGACTCACCGAGCGCGCCCACACCACGCCCTGGGCGGGCGGTGGACGCGAGATGTGGGTGTCGATCCGCCCCACGAGCCTCACCGGCCGCAGGATCACCGCGGAAAAGCAGTAGGGGAGGACCCCCGTGAGCCGACGAGCACTGTCCGACGAGCGGGTGGCGGCCCTGGTCCATGACGCGGCCGCCGCACCGTCCATGCACAACGCGCAGCCCTGGCGCTTCCGTTATCTCCGGCACAGCCACACCTTCGAGCTGCGCGCGGACTTCGAGCGCGGCATGCCGCACGCCGACCCCGACACCCGCGCCCTGCATCTCGGCTGTGCCGCCGCTCTGCTGAACCTGCGGGTCGCGGTCGCCCACGAGGGCCTGCACCCCGAGACCCTGCTGCTGCCCGACCTCGCCGACCGGGCGCTCCTCGCGAGCGTGCGGCTGACCGAGGGGGCCGACGCGGCCGACGGCGAACGGGATCTCGCCGCGCTGCATCCGGCGATCCATCAGCGGCACACCAGCCGCTACCCGTTCGAGGAGAGGGAGATCCCCGAAGCCGTACGGGAGGCGCTCACCGCCGCCGGCCGGGCCGAGGGCGCGACGCTGACGTTCCCCACCTCATGGCATCTGCGGGAGGTGCTGGAACTCTTCCAGGAGGCCGAGGCCCGCAACCGCACCGACCGCGGCAGGGAGCAGGACCTCGCCCGCTGGACCGGTGGCGACGAGGTGTCCGTGGGCACCGCCGGCGAGGGAGTCCCGCCCTCCGCCTACGGGCCGCGCATGCTCGGCGGAAAGGCCCCCATGCGCGACTTCGCGGGAACCCGGCAGCCGGCGGGACGGGAAGCGGCCGACTTCGAACAGACCCCCCAACTGGCCCTCGTCAGCACGGTTTACGACCGCCCCGAGGACTGGCTCCGCGCCGGACAGGCCATGGAACGCGTCCTGCTGCTGGCCACCCTCCACGGCTTGGCCGCCTCCTTCGCCACCCAGCCCCTCGAATGGACGGACCTGCGCTGGCCCCTGCGCGACCCGTCGACCGGGACGGGCTCCACCCAGGTCGTGCTCCGCCTGGGCTACGGCCCGAAGGGGCCCGGCACACCACGTCGTCCCGTGTCGCAGGTACTCGACATCGAGCCCTGACGGGCACCCCGGCCGCCCCGTCCGTGTCGCGGCGGCCCGCGGGCGGTGCGACGGTAGGCACAGGGGATCACCCGGCGGCGCGAGCCCCGGACCGCGAGCCGGGGAAGGGGGGACAGGATGCAGGAGTGGACCTGGGAGTGGGAGGGCTACGACCCCGCCGGCGAACAGTTGCGTGAATCGCTCTGCACCCTCGGCAACGGCTACTTCGCCACGCGCGGAGCGGTACCCGAGTGCCGGGCGGGGCTGGTGCACTGCCCGGGAACCTACGTGGCCGGGTGCTACAACCGCCTGGAGTCGACGGTCGCGGGACGGCAGGTGGTGAACGAGGACCTGGTCAACCTCCCGAACTGGCTCCTCCTGAGGTTCCGGGTACGCCACGCCGGGGGAGCCTGGGGCGCCTGGTTCACCCCGGACACCCACTCGCTCCTGGACCACCGGCACACCCTGGACCTGCGCCGCGCCACTCTCACCCGTACCCTCCGCCTCCGGGTGGACGGGGCCGGCGTGCTCGCCGTCGAGCAGACCCGGCTGGTGCACATGGGGGACCCCCACCTGGCCGCCCTGCGGACCGTCTTCACGGCGGAGGACTGGGCCGAGGACAGGTCGGGCGAGATCGAGATCGAGTCCGGTCTCGACGGCGATGTGATCAACGGCAACGTGCACCGCTACCGCGCCCTCGAACACCGCCAGCTGACCGGCGTACGCACCGGGACCGCCGAGCCCCGCACGGTCTGGCTGACCTGCCGCACCAGCACCTCCGGCATCCGGATCGCCACGGCCGCCCGTACGGCCGTCTCCGGTCCCTCCCCGGTCACGTCCGAACTCCGCCCGGGCCGCCGCCGAGCCGTCCATCGACTGGTGGTCCCGCTCACCGCCGGCCGGCCCGTCGCGGTGGAGAAGACGGTGGCCCTGCACACCTCGCGCGACTCGGCGATCGGTGACCCGCTCGCCGCGTCGGTCGACCGGACGGCCACGGCGGGGGACTTCGCCGGCCTGCTGGACTCCCACGCCGCCGCGTGGGAGCGACTGTGGCGGCGCGCGGAGATCCAGGTCCCGGGCCGGGCCGGTCGCGTCCTGCGCCTCCACCTCTTCCACCTCCTGCAGACGCTGTCCCCGCACACCGCGGACCTGGACGTGGGCGTCCCGGCCCGGGGACTGCACGGCGAGGCGTACCGCGGCCATGTCTTCTGGGACGAGCTGTTCGTCCTGCCGTACCTCAACCTGCACTTCCCGGAGGTCTCCCGGGCGCTCCTCGACTACCGCTACCGGCGGCTGCCGCGGGCCTGCCGGGCCGCCGCCGAGGCCGGCCGGGCGGGGGCGATGTACCCGTGGCAGAGCGGCAGCGACGGCCGCGAGGAGAGCCAGGAGTGGCATCTGAACCCCGCCTCGGGACGCTGGCTGCCCGACCACTCCCGGCTCCAGCACCACGTGGGCTCGGCGATCGCCTACAACGTCTGGCGGTACTGCGAGGCCACCGGCGACACGGAGTACCTGCACACCAAGGGCGCGGAGATGCTTCTGCAGATCGCCCGGTTCTGGGCCGGCCTCGCGGCCCACGACCCCGGCACGGGCCGCTACCGCATCCGGGGCGTGGTCGGCCCCGACGAGTACCACGACGCCTACCCGGGCGCCGCCCGGCCCGGACTGGACGACAACGCCTATACGAACGTCACCGCCGCCTGGGTCCTCGCCCGCGCCCTGGACCTCCTGCACCGCCTCCCCGCCTGGCGCCGGGAGGAACTGTGCGACCGCGTCCGGCTGGACGCCGAGGAACCCCTCAAGTGGGACGAGGTCTCCCGGCGGCTGTGGGTCCCCTTCCACCGGGGCGTCATCAGCCAGTTCGAGGGGTACGGCGATCTCGCCGAGCTGGACTGGGACGCCTACCGGGCCCGGTACGACAGCATCCGGCGGCTGGACCGGATCCTGGAGGCCGAGGGCGACTCGGTCAACCGCTACCAGGCGTCCAAACAGGCCGACGTCCTCATGCTCGGCCATCTGTTCTCGCCCGCCGAGTTGCGGCAGCTGTTCCGGCGCCTCGGCCACGACGTGGACGACGAGGTCTGGCGCAGGACGGTCGACCACTACCTGCGGCGCACCAGCCACGGCTCCACCCTCAGCGGACTCGTCCACGGCCTGGTGCTCGCCCGAGCCAGACGGGCCGAGGCATGGCAGTACGTCAAGGAGGCACTCGAAGCCGACGTCGCCGACATCCAGGGCGGTACGACCGGAGAAGGCATCCACCTCGGGGCGATGGCCGGAACCCTCGACCTGGTCCAGCGCGGCCTCACCGGACTGGAGACCCGCGAGGACGCCCTCCGGTTCGACCCGGTCCCCCTCCCGGCGCTCTCCGCGTACGGGTTCTCGCTGCGCTACCGCGGCCACTGGGGCGTGAGCGTACGGCGCCGCGACGGCGAGCTGCGGATCGGCGTGCCCGACTCCGAGGAGTCACCCCTGCGCGTGCTGCTGCCCGACCGGGCCGTGACCGTCGCGCCGGGGGAGACCTGCACGCTCGCGGTGCCGACGAGCTGAGGAGAAGCGCATGAAATGGCTGGTCTCCGTCGTCGGCGCCGGGCTCGTCATGGTCACCCTGCGGGACCTGTTCCACACCCTGTGGCACCCCACCCGGCACGGCGGTCTGAGCCGCCTCGTGATGACCGCCCTGTGGCGACTCGCCAAGCGCCTCCGCTCACGCGGGCGGGTGGTCGGACTCGTCGGACCGCTCGCCATGGTCACCGTGGTGGGCATGTGGGCCTTCACCGTCGTCCTCGGCTGGGCGATCGTCTACTGGCCCCACATGCCCGGGGCGTTCACCTTCTCGCCCGGTTCCAAGGCGGCGCGGGAGCCGGCGGTGCTCGACTCCCTGTACCTGTCCCTGGTCACGGTGGCCACCCTCGGACTGGGCGACATCGCCCCCGACGAGGGCTGGCTGCGCCTGGTCTCACCGCTCGAGGCCCTCGTCGGCTTCGCCCTCCTGACGGCCACGGTCTCCTGGGTGCTGGAGATCTACCCGGCACTCACCCGCCGAAGAGTCCTGGCCATCCGCCTGGCCCTCCTGCGCGACGCGCGACCGACGGAGCGACAGCTCGACTGCACCGCGGGCGCGTTGCTCCTGGACAGCCTGGCCACCGACGTCGTACGCGTCCGCATCGACTTCACCCAGTACGCCGAGGCCTACTACTTCCACGACGGCGAGGAGCACTCCTCACTGGCGGCCATGATCGGCCATGCCGCAGTCCTCGCCCGACACGGCCGGTCGGCCCGGCTCCCGGAGGTCCGCCTCGCGGCCGACCTCCTCAGCGGCGCCCTCGACGACCTCGCCACCGTCCTCGACGAACGCTTCCTCCACACCGGCGGCACACCGTCGGAGGTCTTCGCCGCCTACGCCGCCGACCACGGCCGCCCCTTCACCCCTCCACGGCCACCCGGACCACGGTGACCGTGCGGCCCGGACGTCCTCAGCCCTCGAACGGGATGTCCAGCCGGGCCGCGACGGTGGTGAGGGCCGCGCCCAACGGGAGCGCGACCCGGGTGAGGGCGTGCCGGTCACCCCGGGTCGGGTCCCGGTTGACGATCAGCACCGGCTTCCCGGCCCGGGCCGCCTCGCGGACGAACCGGAGCCCGGACATCACCGTCAGCGAGGAACCCAGGACCAGTAGCGAGGCCGCCTCACGGACCAGCCCGCGGCAGTGCTCGACCCGCCGCGGCGGAACGGCCTCGCCGAAGAACACCACGTCCGGCTTGAGGACGCCGCCACAGACCGCGCAGGGCACCACACGGAAATCCCCGACCTGTTCGTCGGTGAGGTCGGCGTCACCGTCCGGGTTGATGCCCGCGGCCACCGGCGCGAAGCCCGCGTTGGCCTCCTCCAGCCGCCGGGCGAGGTCCCGGCGCGGGCTGAGGGCGCCGCAGGAGAGACAGACGACCCGCGCCAGGCTCCCGTGGAGTTCCACGACGTCCTCGCTGCCGGCGGCCTGGTGCAGGCCGTCGACGTTCTGGGTGATCACACCCGCGAGCAGACCGTGCCGCCCGAACGCGGCCACGGCCCGGTGCCCGGCGTTGGGGCGGGCACGGCCGAAGGTGCGCCACCCGAGGTGGCTGCGCGCCCAGTACCGGCGCCGCGCCTGTGCGTCGGCGGTGAAGTCCTGGTAGGTCATCGGGGTGTGCCGGCTCAGACTCCCGCCCACGCCCCGGTAGTCGGGGATGCCCGACTCCGTGGAGATGCCCGCCCCGCTGAGCACCAGCAGCTTGCCGGTGCGCAGGGCCTCGGCGACCGGCTCCGGATCCGTGGTGCCTGGGGGCAGGCCCTCGTCGGGGGTCCAGCTCAGGGTGGGGCGCATGCGCATGGCGCCAGGGTACGAAACCACCGGCCCCGGCCGCCCCACCGCTTGAGATGACCGGCGGGCGGGCAGACAGTGGGATGCATGAACCGTCACCGACGTCCACACCGCAGAGCACCGTGGATCGTGGGTGCGGCAGCCGTCCTCGTGGCGGGTGGCCTGGGAGTCTGGGCGCTGACGGCGTCGGACGACGGCACGCCTGGACCGGCGCCGTCGGCGTCGAACGACCTGTCCCTGCCCACACGAACCCCCTCGCCCACACTGACGGCCACCCCGGAAACCTCCAGTACGGCACGTCCCGAACCCACCCGGACGCGGGAAACCCGACCACCGGCGACGGCGGGGCACCCCAGCCGTCCCAGCGGTCGTACGACAGCCGGACGCACGCCCTCCACTTCGCCGTCCTCCGTCGCGCCACCCACGCCATCGACACCATTGACGCCATCGACGCCGGTGTCGTCCACCACACCCGCCCCACCCCACCAGGCGCTCACCGCGACCGCGGTGCCCCGGCCTTCACCGACCGTGTCCACCACGTCTTCGTCCCCGGTCCCGGCGCGGCCGCCGACGGCCGCGAGCAGCCCGGCCGTGACGACGGTCTGGTTCACGTCTCCCGCGGCCGAGGCCGCTGCCCGGCGCATGGCCGCCTCAGGGACGGTCGGTGACCCGGCGTGCACGCTGTCGGCGAAGGGCGACCCCGACCCCCGGCTCGTGCCGCAGGGCGGCCGTATCGGCGTCGGTACCCACGACGGCTACTGGTGCCTGATCTGGTAGCAGCCGCAGCCCCGCCGCCGAGTGTGACGCAGGCCATAATCCCGATGGCCCGATCTTGGAATGCCCAGGCCCCCCACCGCTGCTGCACCCCTTGTCGCCGCCCGCTCCGCCGCATCCGGATCGTCGCCCCTGAAAGGTGTTCCCGCTCCATGCCCCTGGCCCTGCTGTCCCTCGCCGTCGTCGCGTTCGGCATCGGTACGACCGAATTCGCCACGATGGGACTGCTTCCCCAGATCGCCGACGGCATCGGTGTGTCCGTCCCGCAGGCCGGCAACGTCGTCTCCGCCTACGCGCTCGGCGTCGTCGTCGGCGCCCCCATCCTCACGGGCATCGGCGCGCGCATCCCCCACAAGCGGCTGCTGCTGCTCCTGTCCGGGCTCTTCGTCCTCGGCAACGTCGCATCCGCGCTCGCCCCCGGCTTCGGTCTGCTGTTCGCCGCACGTTTTCTGGCCGGCCTGCCCCACGGCGCGCTGTTCGGCGTCGGTGCGGTCGTCGCCTCCCGGCTGGTCGCCCCCGACCGGGCCGCACGCGCGGTGTCGAAGATGTTCCTCGGCCTGACCATCGCGAACATCGTCGGTGTCCCGGCCGGTACGGCCCTGGGACAGCAGCTGGGCTGGCGGTCCGCGTACGTCGCGGTCGCCGTCATCGGCCTCGCCGCCCTCGCCGCGCTGGCCGTCTTCGTCCCCCACCAGCCCCGGGGGCAGCAGTCGGGCGTCGGCCGCGAGTTGCGGGCGATGGGCAACAAGCAGGTGATGATCGGCCTGGCCACGGCCGTCGTGGGATTCGGCGGCTTCTTCGCCGTCTACAGCTACCTGGTGCCCATGCTGACCAACCTGACGGGCCTCTCCGACTCCTCGACCACGCTGGTCCTCGCGCTCTACGGCGTCGGCATGACCCTCGGCACGCTGGTCGCGGGCCCGCTCACGGACCGTGCCCTGCGCCCGACGCTGTACGCGGGGCTCGCCCTGCTGTCCTGCGCGCTCGTGGCGTTCTACTTCACCGTCCACAGCACGGTGCCCGCCCTGGTGACGATCATGTTCATCGGCGCGATGGGCGCCCTGATCACCACGCCCGTCCAGATGCTGCTGATGGCCAAGGCGAAGGACGCCCCGACCATGGCGGCGGCCTCCAACCACTCCGCCTTCAACCTGGCCAACGCGGGCGGCGCCTGGCTCGGCGGCCTCGCCATCTCGGCGGGCTGGGGCTGGGCCTCACCGGCTCTGGTCGGCGCGGCCCTGGGCGTCGCCGGACTGGGGCTGGCGTTCATGGGCGGCCTCATCGACCGAGGCGGCCGTCACTCCGAGGTGATCACGTCGTCCGGCGCCCAGGCCGAGCCGGTCACCTCGGCTCGGTCCCAGAGCGGCTAGGACACGGCCGGCGAGAACCGCTCCGGCCGGTGGTCCGTGTACACGAGGGTGATCCGGGAGCAGTGCGACACCTGAGGCCGTACCTGTGCCGGTGTCAGCGGCCTTTGCGTACTCGGGCCGCCGCGCGGGCTTCCGCGACCTTGCGGGCCTCGGAGGCTTTGCGGGACTCCTTCGCGGGGCGGCCCGCACGGGAGCCGAGGCCGCGGAAGGGGACGTCGCCGCTGTTGGCCTTCGTCGCGGTCGGCGGACGCTTCGCGCCGGTGATGGCGGTCAGCTTCGCCTCGCCGGAGCGCACCTGGGTGACCGTCGGCCGGATCCCGGCGTCGGACATCATCCGGTTCACGTCGCGTCGCTGATGGGGCGTGACCAGGGTGACCACGGTCCCGGACTCCCCGGCCCGTGCGGTGCGCCCGCCACGGTGCAGGTAGTCCTTGGCGTCGGCCGGCGGATCGACGTTGACGACGAGGTCGAGCGTGTCGATGTGAATGCCCCGCGCGGCGACGTTGGTGGCCACCAGCACGGTGATCTCACCGTCCTTGAACCGGCCGAGCGTGTGCGTGCGCTGGGGTTGCGACTTCCCACTGTGCAGGGCTCCGGCGCGTAGGCCGCCGGCCCGCAGGTGACGGGTGAACCGGTCCACGTCGGCCTTGGTGTCCAGGAACATCAGCACCCGGCCGTCCCGTGCGGCGATCTCGGTCGCGGTCGCGTACTTGTCGGCGGCGTGGATGTTCAGCACATGGTGTTCCATCGTGGTGACCGAGCCGGCCACCGGGTCGACCGATGCGAGATACGGGTCCCGAAGGTAGTCACGCACGAGTTGGTCGACGTTGCGGTCGAGCGTGGCCGAGAACAGCAGCCGCTGCCCGTCGGAGCGCACCTGGTCCAGGATCTCCGTGACCTGCGGCAGGAAACCCAGGTCGCACATCTGATCCGCCTCGTCCAGCACCGTGATCCGCACCTGATCGAGGTGGCAGTCCCGGCGTGACACCAGGTCGGCCAGCCGTCCCGGCGTCGCGACGACCACGTCCGCGCCCGTTCGCAGCAGCGCCTGCTGCCGGTTGATCGACAGCCCGCCGACCACGGTCGCCAGTCGCACCCTCAGTGTCCGGGCGTACGGGGTCAGTGCGTCGCTGACCTGCTGTGCGAGCTCCCGGGTCGGCACCAGGACCAGCGCGAGTGGCCGCTTCGACTCCGCCCGCAGCCCTGCGGTCCGGATGAGGAGCGCCAGCCCGAAGGCCAGCGTCTTGCCGGAGCCGGTCCGCGCGCGGCCGAGGACATCACGGCCGGCCAGCGCGCTGGGCAGGGTGGCCGCCTGGATCGGGAAAGGCTCGGTCACGCCGAGGCCGGTCATCGTCTTCATCAGTTCCGGCGGTAGCCCGAGTGCGTCGAAGGACGCGGCCGGAGGCAGGCCCGGGGACACTGTCTGCGGCGTCTCGGGTTCGCCCCGCGATCCCGCCGCTCGATGGGGCGTACCGACATGGGAGCGCCCAGGCGCCGAAGACTTCGCGTTCATGGGGAACCTTCCTGATCCGGCGCCCCGGCGATGTCGACGCGTGGCCTCATTTTATCAGCGGGTTCAGGATGCCCCCTGGCCCGACATCGGGCAGGGGCGCCACATCCCTCTTCGCGTCCCGTTGTGGTCGAGCCCACGCGCGTCGCCGGAGTGCACGACGAGCGGCGCCGGGAACCGAGATGATCGGCCGATCGTCCTAGTGGACGTGCCTCGTGCTCTCACCCCTGGATGCGGCCCGTATGCGGTGCCGGGCATGGACATCGATGTCACCTGTGCGGCTTTTGACCAGAAGCCGGCGCGCTGTGGCGGACGTTCCATCCTCCACGCCTTCCCGGCGCTCACTGCGTGGGGCGAGCCGGACGAGGCGCCGAAGCGGTGACCGTGACCGGGAGACACGCCTTACCCGGCGCGGAGACGCCGGGCCGGCGACCACAGCGGGGGAAAGTCGGTATGGAAACGATCATCGTGCAGCCGCCCGGCCCGGCACGGCCGGGTGAAGTCGACGCGGCCGGGCCCGAGTTGCTGCACATGGGACCGGGCGACGTCGCCGACTTCGGACGCGGGCTGCCCGGCGGCCGGGACGTCTCCATCGTCCTGCGCGACCCCGCGATCTCCCGGCGGGCGGGGCGGCTGGAGGCGGCCGAGGACTACTGGCGGCTGTCGAACTTCAGCCGTGACACCGCGTATGCGGTCGAGAACCTGGAGGGTGCCGGCGAGTACATCACCGTCGCGCCCGGTCGGCTCGGAGCTCCGGTGCCCTTCGAGTTCTCCCGAGTCGTCCTGCCCGCGTTGTCCGGGACCGTCGACTTCAAGGTGTTCGCCCCGCAGCACGCCTATCTGGACGAGCGGTCCTCGCCCGGCGCAGGGGAGTTGACCGTGCATCCCTACGCGCTCGACGCGACCGCGAAGTACTTCCTGGTGCTGGTGGCCCTGTGCGAGCCGAGGCTGCGTGACCCCTCGGACGGCACACTGCCGGGCGCCGGGGACATCGCGGAGCGGCTGCGCCCGCTGGACAGCTGTCGTCGTCTGACCCGCTCCGCGGTGAACTACCACATCGACTACCTGGCCTTCGCCAAGCTGCGCCTGGACCTCGGCGACGAGTCCGGAGCGGACGGCAACGCCCGCACCGGCGCCAAGCGCGCCCGACTGGCCTCCCTCGCCCTGCGCTTCGGTCTGGTCCGCGAGGAGCATCTCGCCCTGTTGCCGTCCCGCAGACGGCCCGTCCCGCAGGAGAGCGGAGCGTGAACACGTCAGGCGCTGAGGAGGGCGCCCTGCAGACACCGCGGCTGCCCGCGGGTTTCCGTATCGACGGCTGGGAGTTGGACGCCGTCATCGGCTCGGGCGGCTGGGGGACCGTGTACGAGGCCCGCGCGGTCGCCGATGGCGTGATCGCGGCGGTCAAGGTACTGCCGACCGGTGCCCTGGCGCCCGGTCAGCGTGCCGCGCTCGGTGAACTGGTCGAGCGTGAGGTGCGGTTCAGCGCCGAGGCGGACCATCCGCACCTCGTGCGGACGCATGCCGTGTGCACCGTGGACGCGCCGGACCTGCCCGCGCTGGACGGGGCGATCGCGCTCGTCATGGACCGTGCCGAGGCGAGTCTGCGGCAGGTGCTGGACGCCGCCGGGACGGGCGGACCGATCCGGGACGCCCTGCGGGTCCTGCGCGGCGTCGCGGCCGGGCTCGCCCATATGCACGGCGCCGGCTGGGTGCACGGCGACCTCAAACCCGCCAACGTGCTGCTGGGCGCGGGCGGCGCGGTCTGGCTCGCCGACTTCGGCCTGGCCACCGAACTCGACGGCACCCACGCCTATGTGCCGCCGCTCGGCACGCTCGACCATGTGCCGCCCGAGTGGTGGTCCCAGCGCACCGGAGCCGGCGGGACGGTGGTGCGGCCGACCGCCGACATCTGGGCCTTCGGCGTACTGGCCCACCAGGTGCTCACCGGCGGCCTGCACCCGTTCCCCGGCGCCACCGCGCGCGCCCGCTCACTCGCCGCACAGGCCTACGCCCGCGGCACGGCGCCCCTGCGCCTGGACGCCGGACTCGACGACGACTGGCGCCGACTCATCGGGGACTGTCTGACACCCGACCACGCCGGCCGCCAACGCCACACCGCCGCGAGCCTCTCCGCCCGGATCGAGCGACTGGCGAGCCCGCGTGGCCGACGCCGGCTGCTGCCGGTCGCCGCCGCGGCGCTCGCCGCGCTGTCGGCCGCCGCGGTCGCCGGGGCCGCGCTGCTCGGGGGCGGCGCAGGCGCAGCCGACGACGAGGACGACCAGGGGCGCGGCACACCAGCCGTCGTCACCGGCGCGCACAGCCCGGCCGCCGGGGAGATCCCGGAGGACTCCGACGTACCCGAAGCGCTGCGACCGGTCATCGTGAAGGCCGCCCACCGCTGCACCGACGCGGAGGTCACGCCCGCGTTCCTCGCCGCCATGCTCAAGGCCGAGAGCGGCTTCGACGTGAACGCGGCCCGCCCGGCGAGCGAGGAGTACGGCATCGCCATGTGGACGCCGTCGGTGTTCCGGGCCTGGGCGGTCGACGGCGACGGCGACGGGGACAAGGACTACCGGTCGCCACCGGACGCGATCTCCACGATGTCGCTGTACGTGTGCTGGCTCGACCAGCAGTTCAAGAAGGCCGACATGCCCGCCGAGGATCTTCCCGCGCTGATGGCGGCCGGATATCGCACGAGCGACCGCACCGTCATCACGGAGGGCGGCGTCCCCGCACGCGTGCGGCCCCATGTCGACAAAGTGCTCCGCTTCCTCGCCGCCTACGAGCGGTGAGGAAGCGGAGCTGTCGCCCGGGGCTGCTCAGCAGTCCCTGACGTCCGGCATCTTGTTGTCGGGCGAGTTGATGTAGATGTTGGAGATCCAGCCGTCGTACTGGGGGAGATAGGCCCACCAGTCGTTGGTGTAGGGCGGTACGTGGACCTCCTCGCCCCTCGCCTGGCAGCCCACCAACACCTCGACTCCAGCGGGTAGCCGGGTGATCGGTGAGGTGCCCGTGGAGGGGTCGGTGCGGACGTTCACACGCTCGCTCCACGTGCCGTACCACCATCCCGCGGGCCGCGCGGCTCCGGGGACGTTCAGGGAACGGGTCAGCCGGCCGATGTCCGTGTACGCCTTCCCGTACGACGTGCCGACGGGATGCAGCGTGAACACGGCCACGATGGACCGGTCATGGGCGCCCACGGTGCCCGTGCTGTGCAGCGCGGGCCGGGTCAGGTCCACGTCCGCGGCGGCGACCGGGCCTGCCGTGCGCGTCGCGGCAGCGGCGCGCGGCGGGCCGCAGGTGCCCTTCTCGTACGACGATCCCGCCCAGCCCTGCTTCACCGCCCACGGTTTCCCGAACGCCCCGGCGACGCCGAAGTGCTGGTCGAAGCCGTCCGAGGCGCAGCGGGTGGACTGGCGCAGGTTCCCCATCACGAAGTCGCGCACGGGGCCGGGCGCCGAGTCCAGGAGGTAGCGGTAGATCGTCACCGTGTCGCGGGCGGAGAGCGCGGTGTAGCCCCAGTAGTCCTCGTATCCGGCGGGCGGTGGTGCCGTGTCCTGGAGGCCGAGGCGGCTCACCATGCGGGTGATGATCGCCGTACCGCCGTTCTCCGACCAGTAGGTGTCGGCCGCGTCGTCGTCGCTGCTGCGCAGCATCGGCTCCAGCCATGCCCGGTCGGCGGTGGGCACGGTGTGGTCGGGGCCCAGGTTCCACAGGTGGTCCAGCGCCAGCAGCAGCTTGACGACCGAGGCGGAGCGGAAGCGGGTGCCCGAGTTGAGCTGCTCGGTGAACGTACCGTTCTCGCGGTCGAAGACGGCGACCCCGGCGCTGACGCCGGAGGGCACTTCGACGGACGCGGCGGCGGGCCGCACCGGCTGCCCGGCCGGGGCATCGGCGGCGGCGGAGCCCGCCGCGCCGCCGGTCAACAGCAGCGCGACGGCGGCAGCGAGAAGCCGGCGCCTCACAGGTAGTGCTCCCTGAGGTTGAGGGAGTTGATCGGAGTGAGGTCGACGTACCAGCCCTCCTGCGGGGGGATGGACTCGTGGCAGTCCGTGTTGACGGACTTGCACAGCTCGACGAGGGCGCCGTCGTACTGGTTGTTGAAGACCCAGTGGTTGCCGTACTGGTTGTAGAGGGGGTGGAACCCGTAGGAGTAGAAGATGTGGCTCGGGTGCGGGTTGTCGACGGGGGTCACGTTCTCCGGGTAGATGCAGACGGCGCCGTAGGGGCAGCCGTCCCACGTGCCGCCTTCGGCCTGGGCCTGGGCGGCGCCGGTCAGAACGGCGGCGACGGTGAGGGCGAGCGCGGCGACGCCGTGCAGGATTCTGCGCATGGTCATGCCTTTCGTGCCTTTTCGTGGTGAGGGCTGGGAAGCGGGAAGTCCGGCGGGCTCTACCACCAGTCGGAGCAGCGGACCACGCCGTTCGACTTCAGCGAGCCACAGACCCGGAACTGGTACTGCGGGTCGGTGCTGGTGCGGCGGAACGGCGTGGTCAGGCTCTGTCCCGCGGAGCGGACGGTGAAGGGTCCGCACTGGAGCCAGGGGGACACGGCCTGATCGTGGTCCCAGCCGCCCGCACGCCAGTCCATCCAGACGTTGTCGCCGGGCTGGGTCCGGCCGCCGATCTTGCCGAAGGCGATCTGCTGGCCGACGTAGACGCCCTTCTCCAGCGTGATGCGGACGCTGCCGAGGCTGAAGTCGGCGGGCTTGTCGGTGTCGCCCTCGGCGCCGTCGGGGTGGTCGCGGAAGCCGCGTGCGCCGCCTTCGCAGTCGGCGGCCGAGGCGTGTGCGGGCTGCGCGGGCTGAGCGACGAAGACGCCGGTGGTGACCGCGCACAAGGCGGCGGCCGTGGCGAGGGTGGAGCGGAACAGGCGCATGAGAGCCGTCTCTTCCTGTGTGTGGAGGGTGCCCCGCTGTGCGGCCGGGGCCTGGAAGACGACTCGAACCCTAGAAAGGGGAGCGGGGTCCGCGGTCCTGACGGATGTCAGGGTGGCGGTCGCTCCCCGTGGGGGCGGCCGGGTACGGTCCGCGGGCTCACCCCGACAACAGGCTGACCAGCGCCCCGCCCGAGGCCGTGCGCCGGGCCACCACGTGTTGTCCCCGTCGCTCCCGGGTGAGAAGCCCGGCCGCCTCCAGCTGACCGCAGTGGTATGTCACGGTCGCCGGCGTGCAGTTGAGCGTGGAAGCCAGGGAGCCCATGGTGCACGGGCGAGCCAGCTCGCGCAGGATCCCCGCCCGCAGGAGGCCCACCACGAGCTTGAGCGGATCCCGTTCGGCGGTGGCTTCCCGAGTGGTCCACAGCGTGTTCAGGCCGGGCACGGGATAGCCGAACCACACGGCGTCGGAACGATCGAAACTGAAGACCGAGGCACCGTTGCCCGACACGATCGGCACCAGCACCACGCGGCGGGAACCCCGCTCGAACGTCTCGGGGTGCGGATCGGGCACGTACAGCGTCTGCCCGGCGAAGCGGATCTTGGGCCCGAGCCCGGCGAGGACGAGCGGCAGGGCGTCGCTGACGACCGCCACGCCCACGCGCTCGGTCTCCCGGGCGAGCAGGGAGCCGGCCCGCGCCCAGATCGGCCCGAAGGCCTCCCACACGGCGCCGAGAATGGCCGCGTACGCGTGGATGAAGGCTTTCGGCCGGTCGACGACCGACTGCCACTGCCGGGGGAGCGTCCCCCCGAAGTCCGTCTCCAGCTCCCGCAGCAGCAGCTGAGGTGGGACCTCCGCCAGACGATCGAGCTGGACGGAGAGATCGGTCTCCCACAGCGGCGCCGTGGGCGTGAGGCAGTCGGGGACCATAGAGTACTCGCGGGTGAACAGCGGCCGCAGCACCGCCTCCGCCCCCTCGGGCACCGCCGAGCGCAGCGCGTGTCGCCAGGTGGGGTGCAGGCCCTGGGAGCGGCCGCCCAGCGCATCCGCGACGAGCGACATCAGGGTGACGCCGGGCTGCGCCACGACAGACACCGGCACTGTTTCCAGCGGCCCCAGACATAACTCGGAGAACCGCGCCATGAACACCCCCCGTTGACGTACGACCACCCCTTGGGACGCACGGGGTTCGGCAAGGGTTTCGAAGAACTGGGGCAAGGACGCCGACCGGGACACGTTTCGAAGCCTCTCGAAATGCTGGGTCGGGCTCCTGCCTTTGAACAGACTGTGTCCGACCACGGGGGACCGGCGGCGGCTGACCACCGCGCATGTCGCTGTGCTCCGCGCCCTGCCCCCTGCCTGATGCGGCGGACTGCTCCCGCCCTCTGTGCCCTGCTCTTCGACCCGAGGAACCGACATGAGGCCGAACAACCGCCGACGCAAGGCCGCCGGCGCCACCCTGATCGCCGCGCTCGCCGCCGGTGTCGTCCCCGCCGCCAACGCCCACGCAGCGCCTGCCGTTCCCGGTGCCACCCGCGCGGTGTACGGCGCCGGGAAGACCACACCCGCTCCCGACATGGAAGGCGTCGTCGCCGCCCTGAACGCCGCCATGGCCGAGGGCGCACCGGGAGCGATGGCCCGGTTCACCGGCCCCGAGGGCGTCCAGGCCCGGACCGTGGGAGTACGCGACCGGGACTCGGGCGCCGCCATGGACATCCGCGCACGCTTCCGGATCGGAAGCGTCAGCAAGACCTTCTCCAGCGTGGTGCTGCTCCAACTGGTGCAGGAGGGAAGACTGGAGCTCGACGCGCCGGTGAACCGCTACCTTCCCGGGCTGCTGCCCGACGACCGGATCACGGTGCGGCACTTGCTGACCCACCGCAGTGGACTCGCGGACTACACCGACGCGATGTTCGAGCACACCGTGCCCGGCTTCGAGGCCGTACGCAACCGGGTCTTCAGCCATCAAGAACTGGTGGACCTCTCGCTGAGCGAGCCCCGCACCACCGAGCCCGGCGTCTCGTACAAGTACTCCAACACCAACTTCGTGGTCCTCGGCATGCTCATCGAGAAGACCACCGGGAAGCCGGTCGCCCAGGAGTACCAGCGCCGCATCATCGGGCCGCTGGGGCTGCGCGACACCTCGTACGTGCACCCCGACGTCCGCATCGCGGGGCTGCGCGTACGCGGCTATCTGCACCCCGACGAGGCCGGCGCGCCGCTGGTGGACTCGACGGAGCAGACGGTCTCCTGGGCGCAGTCGGCCGGTGCGGTCATCTCCAGCCCTGCGGATCTGAACACCTTCGTGACCGCGCTGATGCGGGGCAGGCTGCTGTCGCCGCGGATGCTGGAGGCGATGACCACCGTCACCCCGACCGACACCACCAACACCCGCTTCTACGGGCTCGGTCTGCGCCGCTACGACCTGTCCTGCGGTACGCGGGTCTACGGCCACACCGGCACCGTGCAGGGGTACTACACCTATGCCTTCGCGACCCGCGACGGCCGGCGCAGCCTCTCCGCGATGGCGAACACCTCGAACAAGGGGTCCGCCAACACGGCGCTCGGCGGCACGCTCGAGGCCGCGTTCTGCGGCAAGAAGCCGGCCGCGACGGCGCCGGCGCCCGCGCGGCCCGGGTCCTTCGCGCCCCCGGCCGAGTCGGACCTGCCCGAACAGCGCTGAGTTCCGACCACCATCGGAGAGCCATGCTGCGGGTGCACTTCACCGCCGACGACCTCGCGCGCGTACGCGTCGCCGCCGCCCCCGATCCCCTCTGGGAGATCGCCAACAGTTTCCAGACCCTGATCAGCGGGGAAGCGCCCCTGCTGTTCGGCCAGTGGCGCAAGATGGTGCTGCCCCGGCTGGGGCGGGCGCACGTGCTGCTCGCCGCCCTGCTGCCGCCCCGCGGCTACTCCCCGGACTTCCTCACGCCCGACCTGCGCGGTTCCTTCGACCTGGCGGGCGCGGTCGACACCGTGCTCGCCACGCCCAGGACCCGGCTGCGCGGCGACCTGACCCGGCTCGCCGCCTCGACGCACCGCCGACATCCGCTGCCGCCCGTCACCCGCGCCCTGGCCGAGGGGGAGCCGGCAGCCCTGCGCCGGTTGGGCACCGCCCTGCACGCCCACCACCACAGCGCACTCGCCCCGTTCTGGCCCCGGCTCCGGGCCCACGTGGACGCCGACCGGGCACTGCGCTCCCGGGACGTGCTGGACGGCGGCACCGACGGCCTGCTGGCGGGGTTCCGTCCCGTGCTGCGCTGGCAGCCGCCCGTGCTGGAGGCCGACTATCCGGTCCATCGCGAAGTACACCTGGGCGGGCGGGGACTGCTGCTCCAGCCGTCCTTCTTCTGCCTGCGAAGACCGGTCACGCTCGCCGACGACACGCTGGTGCCCGTCCTGGTGTACCCGATCCAGCACACGCTCGGCTGGGCCGGGGAGGCCGTCGGCACGGAGGGAGGCGCGCCGCTGGGGGCTCTCATCGGCCGTACCCGCGCCGCCATCCTGGAGGACGTCGTCGTGGGCAGGACGACCGGTGAACTCGCCGTGCGCTTCGGCGTATCCGGCGCGGCGGTCAGCCAGCACACCGCGATACTGCGCGGCGCGGGCCTGCTGGTGAGCGTGCGCCGCGGCAGGAACGTCCTGCACACCATCACCCCCACGGGCCTTGCTCTGCTCGACGGCGCACGGGTCGTCGATTAAGCCACGGCTTCAACGTGTGGCACAGGAAAGCGAGTCGGCAACAGCCTTGAGGACAGGCACGAAGAAACAGGAGGTTCAACGAATGCACACAGCGCGTGCCCAGCGTTCCGTCCTCGGCGTCCTCGGCGCCCTGATCCTCGCTCTGGCGGCCGTGTTCGCCGCCGGACCCGCCCAGGCCTCGGCGCCCTCGGCCGGCGCGGCGTCCGGCCACCGGCAGATCGCACCGCCCGCGCCGCAGGGCGCCCAGGCGGCCGATGCCTCCATCGCGGCCGTCTCCCCGGGGATCTCCCCGGCCGTCCGCACCGAGCACGTCGCCTCGGGCGGCTCCTTCAGCTGCGGCGACGGCAACTTCTGCACCGCCGTATGGGACCCCACCACCGGGGACTGGAAGATCTTCTTCCTGTACGAATGCCTGCGCTACTCCGTGTCGAACTGGCTCGGCGAGGGCGCCTACTACAACCAGCAGACCGGCAACCCCACGGCCACCTTCTACGGCCAGAGCGGCAACGTCCTGCACACCAGCCAGCCCGACGGCGGCATCGGGTGGGACTACAACTGGGACGCGGTCTGGTCCATCCGCAACTGCTGACCGGCCCGCCCACCGACCAGGGGCCCGGGGTGACCACCACCCCGGGCCCCTTCACGCAGGCGTGGGGCACGGTGGGGGCAACACCGGCACCCACCCGAACTGTTCGAGAAGTTCTTCTCCGCCCACGAACTGCCCGTGAGGATCACCCCCTCGGCCCCGGCCGACTCGCCCGCAGGGTGATCACCGCATACGTCTCCCCGTTCCTGGGCGGCCGCGTCCAGGAGCGGGTGGCGAACGTGTGCAGACGTCCGTTCACGATGGCGTGACGCGGCAGACGAACCCCGAACTCCCCGGCGACCGCTTCCAGGAGCGACCGTTCCGCGTCGGTTCCGTCCTCCGGGGAACCGAAGAACCGGCTCGGGTCCAGCGCCCGCGGTATCTCCCCGCTCCGCCGGACCTCTCCGTCCGCGTACGTGAAGGCGTACTGCTCGACCCCGTCCCGCGCCACCGACAGGTGGAAGAAGGGCTGTCCGTGCCAGGTCCTCAGGCCGCTCCACACCACCACCGCGCGGGTACCCGCGCCGACGGCCGCCGCCGCGGCCGGGGAGACGAACCGCTGCCGGTGGAACGGGGCGGGATCACCGTCGAAGGCGAAGCTCCAGCCGGGGCCGGCCCGGCCGACCGCGACGAGAGCACTGTCGTCGTAGGACGAGAACTCCCCCTGTTCGTGCAGCGACTTCTGGCGCGCCTCCCAGAAGGTCATGGGTTCGTTCAGCACGGTGCCGTCCCCGTCCGCGAGACATCCGGGCAGCTCCTCCGGCTCCACCCCCTCCACCAGGACGAACCGGTAGGACGTGCGGTTGTTGCCCGGGTCCGGCTCCGCGAGCCACGCAAGGCCGCCCGGGTCGAGCCCGGCCGTCCGCCCCGGTGCCTCCCCCGCCTGCCCGCCCCTCGGAGTGGACAGCACCTCGCGGCCCCGCTCCGGAGTCAGCAGCGGCCCGAGCACGGGGTCGGCCACCCACCCCAGCGGCGCCAGGTGGTCCGGCCCCAGCGGCTCCCACAGGGGCACGGCGTCCCTCAGCGTCCGCCACGCCCCGTCGGTGTCTCCCCACCGCGCCAGCTCCCGCGCCCGCTCGACCGCCTCCCCGAACGGTCCGGCCGCCGTGTACCGGTACGTGCCGCTCCGCACCTGGTCAAGCGTTGTGTACGCCAATGACACCAGGTCCTCGTCGGCACCCGGCAGATGGAACCTCAACGTGGAGTCGTCCCGGTACGAGTGCGCCGCGTGCTCGGCGACCAGCGGCGGCAGCAGGTCGGGCGCGTACCGCGGGTCCGTCACCACGTCCCCGTAGTACACCGTGGAGGTCTGTCCGAGCAGGCGGCGTATCTGGTCGCCCAGCCCGGCGGCCCGCGGTCTGCCGTACTCCCTGGCCTCGTCGAGCGCCTTCCCGGCCCGCTCCCAGCCGCCGCGCAGCGCCTCCAGCCGGGCCTCTTCCACCTGGGCGTCCAGCCTCCGCGTCGTGTCGTTGGCGAACACCGGCTCGCCGTCGCCGCGGTGCGCCCGCAGGCTGTGGAACTCCCGGTGCATCTCCCGCATGAACTCGAGAAAGCTCGCGTGCCGCTCGGGCGGTTCGGCCCGCCAGCTCGCCCACGTGTACACGGCCCACTCACCGTCCTCGTCCACGTCCTCGGGATCCATCAGGACGTGGGTGATGTCGGACTCCACGTCGAGCTGCAGGCCGCGCCGCCAGATGTCCACCTCCCGCCGCTCCTCGGGCCCGGCGTCGTCGTCCAGGTACTCCTCGAACATGTCCGCGAGCCCCGACTCGTCGTTGTGCCAGCGCGCGTCCTCGGTCCCCGCCAGCAGCCACACGAACCCGCCCGCGTGCCGCCACCCGTCACTGACCTGGAGGAACTCCCGGTATGACGGGGGCATCCGCCGGCCGAGGCGCCCCTCCATGGCTGCGATCCGCTCCTCGGACGCGGGCGGGAACCCCAGCCACCGCGCCTGCCGCGCGACCTCGTCGTCCTCGCCCCGCGTCTCGTCGTCCGGGAGGGAATCCGCCCACTCCCCACTCCACTCGAGCAGGAAGGACCGCCAGTCGAACCCCGTGGTATCCGTCATACGTCCGATGCTGCCACCCACCACTGACAGCGCCCCGCCGCCGGCCACGGCCGACGGGACCCGCTCGTAAAGGCAGGTGGTGCGGTGTCACGTGGGTGCGCCGTGGTCCAGGAGGAGAGGGTTCGGCAGATCGGCGGCGGGGTTCATGCGCAGGAGGGTGTGGACGACTCCGGCGAGGCCGGCCATGAGGCTGGGGGAGAAGGCCTCGCGGGCCAGGCCCCCGGTGGGCCCGCGCTGTTCGAGGCTGGTGAGGATCTCCGCGTCCGGTTGGGCGGTGTGGGCGGGGTCGAGCGCGGTGAGGAGTTCCCAGAGGCCGAGGTCGCCGTGGCAGAGGGTGTGGCTCCAGCCGAAGCCCTCGGCGGTACAGGCGCGGGCGGCGCGCTGTGCCAGGTCGAGGTGGGCGGGATCGCCCGTGCGCCGGTGGAGGTCGAGCATGGCGATGCCGATGCCCGCGCTGCCGTGGCACCAGCTGGTGAAGAAGTCCTCCTCGGCGCCGATGCGGGCGTCGAGCCAGTTGCCCTGGCGCGGGTCCCAGAGGGATTCCTGGAAGGCGAAGGCCTGTTCGGCGAGGAGCCGCCAGCCGCCCCGTTCGGCGGCGGTGCCCGCGTCGCTGAGGGAGAGGCGGGCCAGGGCCCAACCGATGCCGGTGGCCCCGTGGGCGAAGCCGCCGATGCCCTGCGGGTTGAGCCGGGTGGTCCAGCGGGCGCCGGCGTCGTCGAGCACGGCCAGCCGGCTCAGCCGACGGCCGATTCGGGCGGCGGCGGCGAGCCAGCGGTCCTGTCCGGTCGCGGCGGCCAGATCGAGCAGTGGGACGACGGCGCCGGCGGCCCCGTTGAGGAGGTCGACCTCGACGTCGTCGGCGATGAGCCGGCCCTGTGCCAGGGGCAGTGCCCGCCCGGCCGCCCTCCGCAGCAGCCAGGCCTCACCGAGGACGCGGTGCAGCGCCAGCCATGTCCACACCTGGGACGCCGCGCCGCTGAAGGCTCCGGCCGAGGGCGGCACGGGGGTCTGGTCCTCGGTGCCGATCAGGACCCGCAGCGCCCCGTTGAAGGTGTCGCCGACGCCGGGCACCTCGTCCGCCCGTCCGGCCCGCACCTCGGCCAGATACTCCGCGAGGGCCAGCGCGACGCCGCCCTGGCCCGTGTAGAGGTCGGCGGGAAGGACCCTGATGGACCATCCGGCGGGCGTGAACACAGGGCTGATCCAGGTGACCGTGCCGTCCGCGCCGCGTACGGCTCCGTCGCACAGCCGCCGTACCATCCGCGCGGCCAGGTCACGGCGGCGCCGTTCCCGGTCCCGGGCGTGCGGGTGGTGGGCGGCGGTCTGCACCCGGCCGGGAAGCGACCGTTCGTTGAGGTAGGCGCCGACCAGGGCGTCCTGGATCACCGACTCCTCCAGCGGCAGGTCGGCGCTCTGCCAGTCCCGTACGGTGGCCTCGACCGCGGCGCTGTCCACGGCGAAGGTGCACATCGGTACGTCGCCGACGAGAAGGTCCGCGATCTCAGCGTCGACGGCCGCACGGTCGGTGGGCGCTCCGGGGAGCACCTCGGCGTTGCGGCGCAGGATGTCCCGGGCCCGTTCGACGGCTCGGGGCTCGTCGTGCAGCGACGCCGGATGCCACAGCATGCGGCCGATGTCGACGTAGGCCTGCGTGGGCCGCAGGATCCGACGGGCCCGCACGCCTTCGAAACGGCGCAGCAGCCGGTGGGGATCCGTGCCGGGGCGTCGCAGGTGCGCGGTCATCTCGCGGAACCCGGCGAGAATCCGGTCCCAGTACGCGCTGAGCACCGGGGTGGGGCTGGGATGGTTGCCCGCGGTGGGCATGGCGACCAGGCCGACCTCGAAGCGGGCGGCCGCGGTGCCGCCGTGAGCGATCACCGGGTGGGGGATCAACGGCTGCTGGCCGGGCAGCGCGCCGACCCCGGAGATGTCGACCCCGCCGAGCGCGAAACCGGTGCCGCGCACCGGCAGCAGTCCGGTGCGCAGCACCGTGCGGCGGATCGCCGCGGCCGCCACGTCCACCGCGTCGCCGCGCCCGCTGGGCGGGAACGGCGCGGGGGAGTCGAAGAGGGTCTCGGCGTCGACGACGACCGGCACCGGGCCGGCGGCGATCATGTTCTCGGCGTGCATGTCGGTGCCGCCCGCCAGGCGCAGGACGGCCAGCCAGTGTCCGATGCCGCGGTAGAAGGATGCGAGTTCGGCGTCGTCGGCGCAGTAGCGGTGGCGGACGAACTCGGCCCAGCCGTAGCCCTCGCGGGCCAGCGTCCGCGGCACCCGGATGCGCTCGTGCGGCGCCGGGGCGTCGGCGAAGTCCGCGAACAACTCCTCCAGCAGGGCGCCCAGCGCCACGTCGATGCGGGACGACCGGGGCTTGTACATGACGCTCGTGTCGTCGAGGTCGACCCGGCTGACGGTCAGTCCGCCCCGGTGGGTGTCGCCCGCCCCGAAGGTGACGGCCCGCAGCCGTCCCGGCGCCGCCGCGCACAGCGGCCGCAACAACTCCCGGTCCGCGGCGAACCGTTCGGCGAAACCGGCCGTCGCGGCCACCGACAGCCGCGCGACCGACGCGACGCGCCGGCCGACGACCGGGTAGCGGCCGGCCAGTCGGTCGAGATAGCCCTCCTCGGCGGCGTGCTCGACGAACGACTCCCAGGTCGCCGTGTCGGACGCTTCGTCTCCCGTCCCCTGGCCGTTCGCCGCGATACGCAGGGCGTGCAGTTCGATCAGGAACAGCCGGGCCAGCTTCGCGTGCAGGGACCTGAGCAGCGCGTCGTGGCCGGCTTCCAGGACCACGTCCCGTTCCTCCGTGCCGAGGGCGTCCACGTCCCTGAGCCGCCGGGCCAGCTCCTCCCGCCACGGCCGGCCCAGAGTGCGTACGGGGGCGGCGAACCATTCCGTCTCGTCCCTGTCCGCCGGCTTCACCGGAGCCGATCCGTTCACCGTCCACCGTCCCTGTTCCGCCCAGTGTGCGTCTGCCGATGCGCCTGCCGATGCGCTCCGAAGAGGCGAGGAGAACCGCGCGGCCGGCCCCGGACCACCCCCTTCCGGGGGCACGGGTGCCGGTGCGGCGCGGTTCCCCCGCTCCCGTCGTTCGACCTCACGGCCCTTGGCCTGCGGGCCGTGGGAGATGACTCAGGAGATCAGCAGCACCAGCTGCCCTGCGACCCGCTCGGGCTGGAACAGAAGCCGTAGAGGGAGTCGCTCGGGTCGGTGAGCGCGGCCTCGGCGGCGGCGCCGCCGACGTAGAGCGGCCCGGCGGGGTTGATCTGCCCGTACGCGCTTTCGGCACCCGACAGCCAGGCATCGAGCACGGCGGTGTGAACACTGATCTGTGGCATCAGCGGCCTCCGGAGACGGATATTCGGGACGGATTGCCCAGCCCTGAGTATCGCGGGGATCGAACATCTGTCAGACGGCTAATCCGGCCACACTCGGACGGGGGCCGGCGTGGCGCGAAGAACGCCTTGACGTAGGCCCCCGCAGGGGATTCCGGTGCCGTTGGCGAGTCCGGCCGCCTCATGCCCCGTCGGCGCCGGAGGCGAGGCGTACCCGGCCCACCACCGGCAGATGGTCGCTCCCCGTCGCGGCCGGCGTCCACACCTCCGTCACCACGATCCCTCTGCCGAGCACCTGGTCGATTCTCGCCATCGGGAGCGAGGCCGGCCAGCTGAAGGCGAACCCCGCGTCCGGGGCGGCGAGCCGCGACGTCAGCGGATCGAGCCCCCGGTCCTGCACGGTGCCGTTGAGGTCGCCCACGACCAGGAGCCGCCGGGCCGGGTCGGCCGCGATCAGCGCCCCGAGCAGCGCCGCGCTCTCGTCGCGTGCCGCCGAGGCGAAGCCCCGCGCACCGAGTCTGACCGACGGCAGATGGACCACGTACACCGCGACCTCTCCCTCCGGAGCGGCGACGGTGGCCCGCAGACCCCGCTGCCAGCTCTCCGGAAAGCCCAGGGGCCGGATGTCGACGGCGCGTACGTCCGAGAGGGGGTACGCGGACCAGAGCCCGACCGTTCCGCGGACCACCCGGTGAGGATGGGAGGCGGCCAGGACGGCCTCGTACTCCGGCCGGGCCGTGGGCGTCAGTTCCTCCACGGCCACGAGGTCGGCGCGGGTGGCGAGGAGCGCCCGCGCCGTGCCGACGGGGTCGGCGTTGTCGTCGCCCACATTGTGCTGGACGACGCTCAGGTCGTAGGAGCCGGGGGAGGGCGCGAACCACAGCCCGCCGAACAGCACGAGCCAGGCGAGCGTGGGCGCCAGACAGGCGAGCAGGCCCACCACCGAGCGCCGGAGCAGCGCGAGACAGCCGAGGAGCAGCACGGTCAGGCCCAGCCACGGCAGGAACGTCTCCAGGGCGCTCCCGAGGCGCCCGACCCCGTTGGGCACCGCCGAGTGGAGGACGAGCAGACCGGTGACGCCGACGGCGCATCCGACGAGCCCGAACTCCCACCTTCGCTCGCTTCGTGCCTCTCCTCGTGCGACCACACGCCTCCCTCGTCCCGACGGAGGACGCGCGCCACCGCCCACCAGTTCCGCGACGAGCCCCGTCGTACGGCGAACGTCACGGGATCAGCCCTCGCGCGACGACTCCCACGGGGTGAAGTGCGCCGTGGCCAGGACGCTCCCGTCCGGGGCCACCAGACGGGCACCGGTCACCGTCCCCGGATCGACCTCGGCCGGTGCCCCCCAATACCCGTAACCGCCGCTGAGCGGGAACGAACCCGCCGGCACCGTCGACCCGTCGGCGTGTACGAGCAGACACCGCACCGGGCCCCTGCCGGCTCCGTCGAGGTCGACGGACATGTACACCCAGCCCTCGCCACCGGCATGAGCGTAGATACGGCCCACCTCACGGCCGTCGGACACCAGGGCCGCCTCCCGCAGGCCGCCGTCCGTCCGCTGTGTGACGGCCGGTGGCGCGCCCACGACCGCCGTACCAACCGCCCACCCGCCGAAACCGCAGGCCAGGGCGGCGGCCACACCGACCGCCAACCGCCCCAGCCGGCGCCGGAGGGGCTTCGGCGCGGGCGCCGCGCCCAGCGCCCGTACGACCCGGCTCTCGAAACCGACCGGCGGCTCGGCGCCCGGCAGCAGCGTGAGCAGACCGTCACCGACCGCCGTCAGCCGCTCGACGTACTCCCGGCAGTGCGGACAGCGGTCCAGATGGGCGACCGCCTCGGCCCGCTCCCGGGCCGGAAGGACCCCGAGCGCCAGCTCGGCGCCCAGCTCCCGCAGCCGCTCGCACTCCATGCCGCTCACCGCTTCTCCTCCGTCTCGTCCGTCTCGTCCGTCTCGAGGAGCGCTCGTACCTTGAGCGTCCCGGTCCGGATCCGGGTCTTCGCCGTGCCCAGCGGAACGTCCTCGGCGTCGGCGACCTCCCGCGCCGTCATCCCGTAGATCCCGGCCATCACGAGGGCCCGCGCCTGCTCCCGGGGCAGCGCCGCCACCGCCCGCCGGACCCGCTCCGCACTGTCGTCGGCGAGCGCCCGCCGCTCGGGCGTCTCGGTCACGACGCCGAGCAGCGCGTCCAGGTCCTCGGGGGCGACCGGGTTCGCCCGCCGGGCCCGTACCGCGTCGATCGCCAGGTTGTGCGCGATGGCCGTCAGCCATGCCCGTACGGAGCCGCGCCGGGGGTCGTACACCTGTGCGTGCCGCCAGGCGCGCTCGAAGGTCTGCTGGGCGACGTCCTCGGCGAGCTGGGGATCGCCGAGGACGGCGAGGGCCACGCCGAACACCATGCGCTGGAAACGGCGCACGAACGCGACGACGAACTCGGGATCGCCCGTCGTCAGACCGGTGAGCAGTGCCTCGTCGGGCACCCGCCCGAGGGAAAGGCCCATGCGCCACATACCAGGGATACGCTCCGCGGACCGGAAGGGATTGCCCGGTTTGCCCCACTGTCGATTCTCCGTCCGAGCGATCCGTCGGGCGGCGCGATCCGTCGGGCGGAGTGCAATCCCTTGGCCCGCCGAAGCCGTACCCCTTGCGGGGGACGATCCGGAGGACCGACTCATGACCATCCCGCACACCCGCCGTCGCCTGCTCCTCGGCGTGGCCGCCTGCGGCCTGACCGCCCTGCTCGCCGCCTGCGGAGGCGGCGGCGACAGCAACGGCGCCGGTGGCACGACGACCACGAACCCGCCCAGGTCCGCCGCCCCGGGGACCAAGGTCACGGCGGAGCTGTCCGACTTCCACATCAAGTTCTCGACGCAGAAGTTCCAGCCCGGCCGGTACACCTTCACCGCGAAGAACGTCGGCAACCACGAGCACGCCCTGGAGGTCGAGGGCCCCGGCGGCGAGAACCGCAGCAGGACACTGGAGCCGGGGGAGTCCACGACCCTCACGGTGACGCTGAAGTCCGGCTCGTACGAGGTCTACTGCCCGATCGACGGACACAAGGACCTCGGCATGAAGACGAACATCACGGTCGGCGCGGCCCCGGCACCGTCCGACGGCGACACATCTCCGGGCAACGGCTACTAAAGGAACGTTCGTCCGCCTCGGCGTGAAGAAGGATCAGTCCTGGCCGGCCGTCGCCTCGCGGACGACCGCCAGCAGGGCCCGGAACCGCGTGCGGTCCTCGGCGCCGAGGCCGGCCGTCGCCTCCGCCAGAGCGAGGCGGTCCACCTCCTCCGCCTCGCGATGACACCGCATGCCGTCGTCGGTCAGGCGCAGCAGAAAGGCGCGACGGTCGTCGGGGTGGCGGACGCGCTCGACCAGACCGTCGCGTTCGAGGCTGTCGACGATGCTGGTCGTGGTGCGTGCCGCGACACCCGTCATCTCGCTCAGGTCCCGCATCCGAAGAGGCCGCTCGCTGCGCGCGAGCATCCGCATGGCCCGCAGGCGGGCGACGGAGGCGCCGCTGGTCCTCAGGCGGGACTCCACGAACCGGCGCAACTGCTGCGTCGTCTCGTAGAGCTCGTCGACCAGGACGTCGCTGCTGCCCTGCACTGCCATGTGCCGCTCCCCGCCGTTGCGCGTTCCGTCGGAAAACCAATTCTAGTGAGCACCGACATAGTGAGTATGCTCAGCATGTGTCGCTGTTCCCACGCCGCTCCCGCCCGTCCCTCCGCTCCCTCCGACTCGACCAGCGCCTGGTCGTCCCCGTGATGTGCGTCAGCGTGACCTTCATCGCGATCGTCGACGGGGCGATCACCACCGTGGCGCTTCCCTCCATCGCCCGACAGTTCCAGCTGACGACGGCGGCCCTCGACGGGGTGGTCGTCGCATACCCGGTGTGTCTGGCCATGACCATCCCCGCCTCCGCCTGGCTCGTCGAACGCTTCGGGGGCAAGCGCGTCCTGCTCACCGCGCTCACCGCCTTCCTCGCCTCGTCCCTGCTGTGCGGCATGGCCACCGACCTCGCCCAGCTCGTCGCCTTCCGCGCGAGCCAGGGGCTGTCCGCCGGAGTGCTCTTCCCGGCCTCGGCCGCCCTTCTCTTCGCCACCTTCAACGCCTCGGAGCAGGTGCGGATCTCCCGCTACATGATCATCCCGCAGCAGCTGGCCCCGGCCGCCGCTCCCATCCTCGGCGGTGTCCTCGTGGACCATCTGTCCTGGCGCTGGGTCTTCTACGTCAACGTGCCGGTGGGCGTGCCGGTCGTCGTGTTCGGCATGCTGTTCCTGACCGAGCACCGCGGCCGGCTGCCCGGCCGGTTCGACCTGACCGGTCTGCTGCTGAGCGCGGCCGGACTGGGCGCCGCGATGTTCGGGATCTCCGAGGGGCCGGGCCGCGGCTGGTCCTCCGTCCCCGTGATCATCTCCCTGGGCCTCGGCGCGATCCTGCTCACCGCCACCGCCGTCCACCAACTGCGTGCCGACGAACCTCTCCTGAAGCTGCGTCTCTTCGCGGACCGCCTCTTCCGCGACACCAACCTGATCAACCTCGTCGGCCTGATACCGATCCTCGGCGCCATGTACCTCGGCCCGCTCTTCCTCCAGCAGGACCAGGGCCGCAGCGCCCTGGAGTCCGGCACCAGCACCTTCCCCGAGGCGTTCGGTGTCCTGCTGACCGTCCAGGTCGCCGGGATCCTCTACGCGCGGGTGGGGCCGCGGATCATCGTGGGCTGCGGGCTGGCCGGCGTCAGTGTGGTGCTCCTGCTCTTCGCCACCTGCGACCAGGACACCGGTCTGTGGACCTTCCGGGCCTACATGTTCCTGCTCGGCATCGCCATGGGCGGGGTCTTCATGCCGACGACGGTGGCCTCTCTCGCGAACATCGCCCGACCGGACCTCGCCCAGGCGTCCACGCTCAACACCGTGGTGCGCCAGACCGGAGGAGCCCTGGCGCCGGCCGCGGTGACCACGGCCCTCGTCCTGTCCACTCCCGCCGCGGCCGTCGCCGATCCGCCCGTCACCGCGTACCAGTACACCTACCTCGCCCTGGCCGCCGTCGCGGCGGTGACCGCGGCCTTCGCCTTCACCCTCCCGGACGCCCACGCCCGCGCTGCGGCCAGGGGCGCCACTGCGACGTCCCGCCCCGCGGCGGCCGTGTCGCACCACGAGAACGCCTCCTGACCTGCCGCGGCACTGCTGTGCCCTACGGCTGGAGCGCGAGGTCGCGCTGATACCAGGTCCCCGGCTTACCGCCGAGGTGGGCCGGGTCGGCCGGGCCGACAGGGACGAACCCGGCCTTGGCCAACACCCTCCGGGACGCGGCGTTCTGGTGGGTGGCGGCCGCCCGCAGGGTGCGCAGCCCGTGCCGGGCCGCGGCCAGCCGGCACAGTTCCAGCACGGTCGCGGTCGCCACGCCCCGGCCGGCAACCTGCTGCGCGACCCGGTAGCCGAGTTCCGCGGTGCGGTCCTCGATGTCGACCAGATTGAACCTGCCGAGGACCGAGCCGTCCTCGGCGACGAGCACGTGGAAGGCGCAGATGCCGGCCTCCTGCTCGGCCAGCAAGGCGTTGTACCGGTCGGTGAACTGGTCGAAGAAGTCGTCGCCGCGGTCGGACACCGAGGCGGCGAAGTAGGCGCGGTTCGCCAGCTCGAAGGCCAGGACCGCCGGGGCGTGACCGGCATGCAGCCGCTTCAGCTCGGGCATCGCCCGACCTTACCCGGGTAGGGCGCGGAGGCCACCTGGTTTATGTCGGCGGCAGACGAACGCTGCCGCGTGGTGAGAGGCGGCCGTCGCCCTGAGCGAGGGACGCGGGGGGCGATGCTCCGAAGCCGTCGCCGGCCAGGAGCGGGCGGGATCCGGTGCGGCGTTCCGACGACCACGACCATCCGCGGCCGTGGTCGTCGACGAGGGTGGGGACAGGACACAGCGCCGGAACGCCGCCGAGTTCCTCGGCGGACTCCCGCCGTGCCCCGTCCCACGGGCTCTCACCGGCTTTCAGCGCGCCGCCGGGGATGCTCCACGTACGGCCGTGGTGGACCCGCCAGGAGCCGCTTGGAGCAGGAACCGAGGACCTTGCCGCAGCAGAAGGCCGGCGGCGCCGTGCGGGCCCGAGCGCCGGACGAGCCGGCTGTTTCGTGTGCCGGGGTGAAGCCTTTTCGCCGGACCGTCGCTACGTTGGAGGTCCAGGTCCGTGCGTAAGGGGGCACGCGATGGATCCGCTCGTGGTGGCAGCCGGGACAGCGCTGGTGGGGGCGATGGCATCGGATGCCTGGCAGGAGGCCCGCAACGGCGTGACCACGTTGTGGAGGCGCTTTCGGCCCGAACAGGCCGAAGTCATCGACGGAGATCTCGTCGAGACGCGCGAGCAGATGACTGCCGGTGAGGCCGAGGACGACGCCGTGCGCACCGCGCGAGCCCTCGCCGTCACCTGGCAGTTGCGGCTGCAGGCGCTGTTGAGGGAGAACCCCTCCATGGCCGGTGATCTGCAACGCTTGTTGGACACGCGATTCGCCGTGACTCCGGCCGACGACGAGCGTCCCGACACCACGGCGGTGACGATGAACGCGGAGGCATCCGGCCACGGGCGGGTGTACCAGGCAGGCCGGGACCAGCACATCACCGAGCGATGAACCCGAACGGACCACACGAGCCGGAAGAGCGGAAGGAGCCGCACCTCGAGGCTCAGGCGTCCGACGAGGCCCGGATCTACCAGGCCGGCAGAGACCAGTACGTCGCCCGACGCGATCTGCACCTGCACTACGAGGACGGAGTGCGCACCGCCCGTCGGACCTCGTCGCACTCGGCGGTCACGGCCGGGTGCCCTTACCCGGGCCTGGCCACGTTCGGTCCGCATCAGGCCCACTGGTTCTTCGGCCGGGACACACTGATCGCGGAACTGCTGCTCCAGCTGGACGAGCGGCGCCACGTCCCCGGCCCGGTCATGGTGGTCGCGCCGTCCGGGGCCGGGAAGTCGTCGCTGCTGCGGGCCGGGCTCCTGCCCGCACTCTCCCGTGGCGCTCTGCCCGGATCGGCGGACTGGCGCCCCGTACTTCTCACTCCCACCGCCCGTCCGGCGACAGCGCTGACCGCTGCCCTGACCGAGGCCGGAGTCGCCCTGCCGGGCGGGCCCGGCCGCGGAGACGCGACGACGCGGATCGTGGTCGTCGTGGACCAGATGGAAGAGCTGTTCACGCTGTGCACCAGTGCACAGGAACGCCACCGCTTCCTGAGCCTGTTGGCGGACCTGACACTTCAAAGCCAGGGCCAGGGCCAGGGCGGAGACCGGGGCCAGGACCAGGGCGTCGGCGAACCGCCGGTACGGGTGGTGTGCGGCCTCAGATCGGACTTCTACACCCCGTGCGCAGACCACCCGTGGCTGCGGGCCGCACTCCAGAGCAGCCAGCTGATGGTGGGTTCCCTGACGGAAGCCGAGCTGAGAGAGGCGATCCTCTTCCCTGCCCGCGCCGTCGGCCTCCGCGTCGAGAGCGGCCTGGTCGAGCTGCTGCTCAGCGACCTCACGAGTGCGGCCGGAAGCCATGAGGCCGGACGCCTGCCCCTGCTCGCCCACGCGCTGCGGGCAACCTGGCAGCACCGCCACGGCGACACCCTCACCGTGGAGAGCTACCGCACCGCCGGCGGAATCCAACACGCCGTCGCCAATACCGCGGAGCGGCTCTTCACCAGCCTCGACCCCACTCTGCAGCCGAGCGCCCGCAGTGTCTTCCTGCGCCTGGTGAAATTCGGCGACCGCGCCGAGGACACACGCAACCGGCTGCCGTACACGGACCTGATGGCGCCCGGCGACCAGGACCGGACCGGGACGGTGATCGACGTGTTCACCGAGGGCCGCATGCTCACCCGGCACCAGGACACCGTCGAGATCACTCACGAAGCCCTGCTGTACGCCTGGCCGCGACTACGCGAATGGATCAAGATCGATCGAGTGGGGCACCTGGTACGCCAGGAACTCGAGCAGGCGGCCACCGACTGGCATCGCGCCGGCCGTGACCCCGCGATGCTCTATCGGGGACAGCGCCTGGGCACGGCCCGCGCCTGGGCCGAACGATCCCGGCACGACGGCCCGAGCCACACCGCGTCCGCCTTCCTGACCGCCTCGGCCCGCCGAGCGCACCGGGCCGCCCGCATGCGCCGTGCCGTCACCGCCGTTCTCGCCCTCCTGACCCTGCTCGCCTCCACGGCGGCCGGCTACGCCTTCCAGCAGCGTGCCGACGCACGCCGGCAACGCGACGCGGCGGTCTTCAACCAATTCACCATCCAGGCGGCACGGTTGCGCGACAGTCAGGCATCCCTGGCCGCGCAGTTCGACGTGGCCGCCTACCGCATGCGGCCCCACGACCCCGACACACGGACCCAGCTGATCGCGGACGCGGCGGGCCCGCTGTCCACCCCTCTCACCGGACACACGTCGGCGGTCGGCTCGGTGGCGTTCAGCCCTGACGGCCGCACCCTGGCCGGCGCAGGCTACGACGGGACCGTACGACTGTGGGACGTCACGGACACAGGCAGACCGAAACCACTCGGCAGACCCCTGACAGGACATTCCGGTCGCGTTTTCGAGGTGGACTTCAGCCCGGACGGCCGTACTCTGGCCAGCGCGGGGGAGGACCGCACCGTGCGCCTGTGGGATCTCACGGACCGGGCGGCACCCCGCCTCGTCAGCCAACCGGTGTCGTCGCACGGCCCCTACGTCACGGCGGTGACCTTCAGCCGACAGCGCCATTTCATGGCCACGGGTGACACGGACGGGGCCGTGACGCTGTGGGACGTGACGGACCCGGCCCGCCCCGAACCTGTGCGTACTCTCGAGACTCAAGGGGAGGTCATGGCGCTGGAGTTCAGCCCCGACGGCCGTACCCTCGTCGCCTCCGGGCTCGACCAGGGTATGCATCTGTGGACCCTGGCCGGTCAACCACGTTCCCTGCCTGTCAAGAACCACACCATGCCGCACGAAGGGGACAACGTCGTCTGCAACTCCGTGAGGTTCAGCCCGGACGGCAGGATCCTGGCCGGAGCATTCAGCGACGGCAGCCTGCGACTGTGGAGGACGACCGACTCGGCTCGGCCCGAGCCGATGGCCGAACCGGTTGTCGGCCACCCCCAGGGAGAAGCGACCTCGGTGGCCTTCAGCCCGGACAGCCGCCTCCTGGTCACTTCGGGCTGGGACCGGAAGGTCCGGCAATGGAGACTCACCGCCGACGGTTTCCCTCTGCTGCTGGTTCAGCCATTGGCCGATCACGACAGCAGGGTCCTGTCGGTGGCGTTCAGCCCTGACGGCCGCAGCGTTGCCAGTGGGGGAGCCGACCGGACCGTACGCCTGGCAACGATTCCCCGACACACCGCGGACGTCACCGAACTGATCGGCAAGACCTTCGCCGCCGACGGCCGCTCCCTCATCACCGTATGGGAAGACGGCAGTCTCAAGCGGGTGCGGGCCTCCGCCCCCTCCACAGCCACCACGTACGCCCGGTTTCGGCGGGGCTCGGCCGGCAGCACGGTCACCTTCAGCCCGACCGGCCGCGTCTTCGCGGACACCACCGAGGACGGCATCACGCAACTGTGGGACCTCAACGCCCCGGGCAGCCCCACACCGCTCGGCCGCATGCGCGCCGACATCCCGCAGTTCTCTCCCGACGGCCGCACCCTTGTCGCCTCCGAGGACGACAACACCCTGCGGATCTGGTCCCTGGCCGACCCCCGGCATCCCCGACATACCGCCGACCTGCACACCGGCCCCATACTCGGGTTCAGCCCCGACAGCCGCACGCTCGCGAGCGTCACAGCCGACACCGGCATCACCCTGTGGGACCTGGCCGACGTCACCCGCCCCGAAAGGCTCAGCACCATACGCACCGGCCACTCTCCCACCGTGGATGCCGCGGTCTTCAGCCCGGACGGGGACACGCTGGCCAGTGTCGGTGAGGACGACAACATACGCCTGTGGGACCTGAGCGATCCCACGCACCCGACGCGCACGGACAGCCTCAACTTCCCCACCGGCGACGTCTCGGCACTGGCCTACAGCCCCGACGGGTCCACCCTGGTCGGGGCGGGAAACGCCGTGCACCTGTGGGCGATCGACGATCAGGCCCACCCCAGGCGTCTCGAACGCGCCCTCACCGCCACTACGGCGACGCAGTTCCTGTCGGTGGTCTTCAGCCCGGACGGAGGCCTCCTCACCGCCGTTGACGACCACGGGATCTGGCTCTGGGACCTGGACATCGACCGAGCGGTGGACCGCATCTGCTCTGCCACCGGCGACACGCTCTCCCCTCGCCAATGGAAACAACACATTGCCGGCGTGGACTATCAGCCGCCCTGCCCATGACCGCCGGGTGCATCCGCCTGGCGACGGATTGTTGCAACGCCAACCCGCTCGACGGCACCTGGAGCAGCGGCAGGGGAGTGATGTCCTCGTTCAGGACGCGCCCACCAGGCGGTCCAGCGACGGCGCCAGCACCGGGGCGAGCGCCTCGGCGTACGCCTCTGAGAGGTGGCTGTCGTCGCGGTAGACGGCGGTGTCGGCGACGACCACGGGGCAGACGCCGGTGCGAGGGGCGCAGAGCCAGGGGGTCGGGTCGATGACTGTCGTGGCCGTCGTGGACGCCGCGGTGCGGAGGGCCGCACCGCGGGTGGCGTCGCGGGTCGCCTCCGGAAGGCGGTTCGCGCAGGCGCGCAGGTGCAGGGAGTTCCTGGCGGCGCAGTCGATCGGATCCCCCTTGGGCCATGGGGTGTCGAGCAGGGCGGCGACCCGGGCGCCGGAAGAGGCCAGGGCGCGGAAGGTGTCCTCGAAGCCGGTGGTCCACTGCTGGAGGGGGGCGGCGGCTGGGCGGGCCGGGTCGCCGGCGTCCGAGGAGGAGACGACGACCAGGGCGGGGCGCAGGGCCCTGATCCTCGCCACGGCGTCGGAGCGCCAGGTGTCGCAGGCGGTGTACGGCTCGTGGCCCCTGACGACAGTCACGTCGGCGACCTTGCAGGAGGCCTTCGTCAACGAGACCAGCTTCCAGCCACGTGCGGTCGCGAGCCGTTGCAGGGCCGGGAACCACTGGGCCGCGTGGGAGTCGCCGAAGAGGACGACCGTACGGGAGGACGACCGGTCGCCATAGACGCAGGGCCGGGTGCGGGTGGCGGCGTAGTCGACGTGGCAGCCATCCCGGTAGACCGCGGAGCGGGAGGACTTCACCTTCTCCAGGGGCGGGGCGAGGTTGCTCGGCAGGGCGGCGGGGGACGACGTCAGAAACTCGGTGAGACGTGCCCGCGGCGCCGGTGCGTCGGAGAGAGCCTGCGCCAGCGCGGGCGCGGGGTCGCCCACCTCGATCGTCGGCGGGACGGCCATCGCCGTCAGGGACAGCGCCGCGGCGCCCGCGGACAGCGCGGCCCCCAGAGCCAGGGCACGGTGGGGACGCCTGCGGAAGGCCCGGTGGAAGCGGACCGGGTTCTCGACGAGACGCAGGGTCAGCCACGCCAGGCCCAGCGCCGTCGCGGACAGCCCGAGCGCGAGCGGCACATCGGCGGTGCCGTCGGCGCGGCCCAGCGCCGCCGGCGCCATGACCAGCAGCGGCCAGTGCCACAGGTACCAGCCGTACGAGAGTCCGCCGAGCCACACCAGCGGTCGCCGCCCCAGCAGCCATCCCGCGCCGTGCGGGGTGGGAGCGCAGCCGCCCGCCAGGACGAGCGCGGTGCCGGCGACCGGCAGGAGGGCGTGGTGGCCGGGGAAGGGCGTCTCGTCGTCGTACCAGACCGCCGCCAGCGTGACGCAGGCCAGGCCGAGCCAGGTCAGCGCGGCCGCGAGGGCGGCGGGCAGCCGTTCCCATCGCTCGGTGGCCAGCGCCAGGAGCCCACCGGCGCCCAACTCCCAAGCCCGGGTGTGGGAGCCGAAGTACGCCCAGGGCGCCGAGGAGTCCGTCACAAGCACACCCGCCACGAACGAAGCCAGGCACAGTGACCCGAGCGGCACCGCGACCAGTCGGCGGCGACCGCGGGCGACCCGCCAGGTGAGCAGCAGGAGCAGCGGCCACACCAGATAGAACTGCTCCTCCACGGCGAGCGACCACAAGTGCTGGAACGGCGACGGCGGGCTGTCCTGGGAGAGATAGTCCGTACCGGCCGCCGCCAGCCGGAAGTTGACCGTGTACAGCGCGCCGGCGAGGGCGTCGCCCGCGTACTCGGCGAGCCGTGCCTTCGACAGGAACAGCCACGCCCCGCCCAGCGTGACGGCGATGACCAGGGACGACGCCGGAAGCAGCCGCAGTGCCCGGCGGGCGTAGAAGGAACGGACCGACCCCCGGCCGGTGGTGGCGAGTTCGCGCAGCAGCAGCGAGGTGATGAGGAAGCCGGACATCACGAAGAAGACGTCGACCCCGACGTAACCGCCGCTGACCTCGGACACGCCGGCGTGGGAGAGCACCACCAGCGTGACGGCCACCGCGCGCAGCCCCTGGATGTCGAGCCGCAGAGCGTGGCCTTGGGACGGTGCGGATCCGCCGCTCGCCGGGTCGTCGCGTAGCTCGGTGGACGTGATGCTCGGCATCAGGGGGTGGCTCCTCGGGGCGGCTGACATGCTTCGGCCAGGAAGACCCCTCCGGCCGCCGTACGAGGTTCCGCTGTCGCCGCCCCGACTTCGCCTCGCGGCGAAGGTTCAACCGCGCGAAACCATCGCTTCACCCCCATTCAGCCCGGTGACAAGAATCCACTGACAGGAGATGTCAGGGGACTGTCCCTAGCCTGCGGCGCATGGACGACTTCGACTTCCGGCATGGGCCTACGCACCGAGCGGGTCACCGCATGAGCATCGTCGAACTCCGGCAGTACACCCTGCATCCCGGCGCCAGGGAAACGCTGATCGAGCTGTTCGAGCGGGAGTTCGTCATCGGCCAGCAGGCGGTCGGCATCACCGTCGGCGGCCGATTCCGCGATCTCGACGACCCGGACCGCTTCGTCTGGCTGCGCGCGTTCCCCGACATGGCGCACCGCCGGCGCGCACTGGAGGCGTTCTACACCGGACCGCTGTGGCGGAAGTACCGCGACGCGGCCAACGCCACCATGGTCGACAGCGACGACGTCCTGCTGCTGCGTGGCCCGTGCTTCGTCCCGGCGCGGGGTACCCGCGAGGTGGTCGTGACGATCTGCCGGCCGCCCGACGCCGCTGCCTTCGACGCGTACGCCGCCCGACATCTGGGCTCGGGCCATGCGCTGCACCGCACCGAGCACGCCGAGAACGACTACCCCCTCCTGCCCGTCCGCACCGGGGAGGACGTCCGGGTCTGGTTCGGCCCGTCCGAGCAGCCTCCCTGGCCGGTCCGGCGGCTGCGGCTGGAACCCGTGACGCACGGCCGTGTCCTATAGGTTCGATCACATCCCGTCGGAGGACGGGTTCGAACCTACGCGTGAGGGAGCTCGCATGGCCTCCATCCACCACACGACCATGACACCCACCAAGCTGGAGCTGCTCAGTGAGTGGCTGCCGAAGCAGAGCTGGTACGTGGGGGACGCGGAAACGCCGGAACTGGTCAAGGCCGGGGGGTTCCGTCTGGACGATCCAAAGGGCGAGGTCGGGATCGAGTTCATGGTCGTGGTGGACGCCACCGCGCAGGAGCCGGTGGCGTATCTGGTGCCGATGGGCTACCGCGGTGAAGCGCCGGAGGCAATCCCGGGTGAGGCACTGATCGGCACCTCCGAGCACGGGGTGCTCGGCACCCGGTGGATCTACGACGGCGTCCACGACCCGGTGGTGATGACGCAGTTGCGCGCGCTCCTGCGGGGCGTGGCGACGCCGCAGCACCAGAGCAGGAGCGACACCCCCGACCCGACCGTCACCGTGCACGGCACTGTCCCTGACGACGGGATCGACGTCCACGTCCACCGCGTCCTGCGGTCGGCGGAGGCCGCACGGACGTCGTCCGGGCACCTCGTCGCCGGCTGGACCTGGCCGGACGGAACGGCTGCACGGGGCGTACTCGCGGCCGTGGCGCCACGGTAAGAGATCGCGGAGGGGGACCGCGGCGTTCGGTCGGAGCCCCCGGGGAGCTACCTTGTCACTTCGTCGCAGCCGCGGCGGGAGAGCCGTCCCCTCAGCCCAACAGGGCGTCGTGGGCAAGGAGTTGAACTTGGCGTTACAGGACGCGCAGGACACGGCCAAGAGGCTGCGGGCGATCGGCGACGAGCTGTCGGACCGCTTCTACGAGCGGGCCGACGTGGTGCGGACGCTGGTGGTGACGCTGCTGGCCGGGCAGCATTCGCTGATGCTCGGCCCGCCCGGAACGGCGAAGTCCGAGATGGCCCGGGAGCTCACGGGCCGGATCGAGGGGGCGGCCTACTGGGAGATCCTCCTGTCGAAGTTCACCGCGCCGACGAAGATGTTCGGTCCCATCGACGTCGCCGCGCTGGCCCGGGGTGAGTACCGCCAGGTCTACAACGGCCGCGCCACGACCGCGCACGTCGCGTTCATCGACGAGATCTTCAAGTGCTCCACGGCGGCGCTGAACGAGACGCTGGGCTACCTCAACGAGCGGATCTACCACCCCGAGAGCGGCGGCGAGCCGATCCGCTGCCCCCTGATCGGCGCCATCACGGCGAGCAACGAACTACCCGGCGGGGAGGATTCGGCCGCGATCTACGACCGGCTGCTGGTGCGGATCGAGGTCGGGTACCTCGAAGACCCCTCGAACTTCGCCGCGTTGGTCCGCTCGGCCGTCAGCCGCCCGGCGCCGTCGTCACGGACCACCATCGAACTGGCCGCGTTGCAGTACGCCGTGGCCGAAGCCGTCCCGGCCGTGGACGTCCCCGACGCGATCGTGGACGCGGTGTGCACGCTGCGGGCCGCCCTGCGCCGCAGGGAACTCGTCGCCTCCGACCGCCGCTGGCGGCAGGCCGTGGGCCTGCTCCAGGCGTCCGCGTACCTCGACGGCCGCCCGGCGGTCGCCGAGAGCGACCTGTCGGTGCTGACCCACGTGCTGTGGGACTCGCCCGCCGAACGCCCGACCGTCGAGCGCGAGGTGCTGCACCTGGTCAACCCCGACGCCAAGGAGGCGCTCGACCTGGCCGACGCCATCGAGGAACTGGAGGCCCAGCTCGACGCCATGGCCGGACAGTCCCGCGAGGCGCTCAGCGAGTGGGTCATCAAGAAGGCCCACAACCAGCTCGCCACAGCGGGGAAGCGGCTGGAGAAGCTGCGCCAGGAGGCGGCGAGCGCCGGCCGCTCCACGGCTGCCATCGACCGGGTCACCGGCCGCCAGCGCGCCGTCCGCGCCCGCGTTCTCACCGAGGCCCTCGGCGTCGACGCGAGCATGGTGCAGGCCCAGCTCTGAGAGCCTGTGTCATATTCCCGGTCGGATCAGCGCGCGGCGTCATGGGGGCCCCTCCCGCGCGAGCGAAGCCGAGAGTGGGGGAGCGTGCGATCGCAAGGCGCCGGAGCGCCCTCGATGGGGGAGGAGCCACGTGGGCGTTTCGGCAACGCGGCTGGGGGTCCCCCCTCTGGGGGTGGGGGTGCCCCCTCTGGGGGTGGGGGTCCCCCCTCTGGGGGAGTGCCAGGCGTCGCGCGCCCGGCCGGGGATATGACACAGGCTCTGAACACCCGGGGGACCAGGACCATGGGCAGGACGGACAAGGCACCGCGCAGGCTCGACGAGCCGGCGAGCCGGGCCGGGCAGTGGCCGGACCGGTCCGCCGCCGCTCCCGGGCGGCACACCGCGGTCGTGGTCGCGGACCGGTTCGACCGGATGACATGGCGCGACACCTACGAGCAGTCGGCCGGACTGCGCGATCTGGCCGAGGAGTTCGACAAACGCCACGACGACAGCACCGACCTCCTGACCGACGTGTTCCTCGCCGCCTACAAGGTCGGACCGCGGTTGCGCGAGCGCGAGGAAATGGATCCCTCCCGGCTGGTCAACCACCAGGTCATCACCTCGCTGGTGGAGTCACCGGAGTTCGCCGAGCTGCGCCGGGACACGGCCGGCGACCCCTACGCCGCCGCCATGGCCGTACTCGCCCAGGCTGCCGCGCTGCGCGGGATGCTGGAGCGCTCCCGGGATGCCCGGGAGCGGGCCGAGCAGGCGAAGAAGGCACAGCAGACCGCCGAAGGCGCGGCGAGTGCCGTGAGCGAGGCGCTCCAGCAGGCCGCCGACGCCGCCGACGAGAGCGGCACCGTGCCGGCCCAGGCCGCCGACGCCGTACAACAGGCGATCGAGGCCGCCGAGGCCGCTGCGCGGCAGGCCGCACAGGACGCCGCGCGGGCCCTCGCGGCGGCGGTCCCCGGTGTCCGTGCCGCCGCCCGGAACGCGGCCGCGAAGGCCGCCGAGGCCGTGCGGCAGGAAGCCGCGCTGATGCGGGCGTGGGGCGTCGGTCCCGGCGAGCTGGAGCGGATGCCGTTCGACCAGCGTGCCCGCCTCGCCGAGCGGCTGCGCACCGGCCGTCTCGCACAGTGGGCCGAACTGATCGGCCGCTTCAGGCAGATGGCCGGCGGTGAGCGCGCCCGAAAGGTGGAGAACACCGCCGGGGAACTGGTCGGCGTCACGCTGGGCGACGACCTCTCCCGCGTCATCCCCTCCGAGCTGGCGGGCCTCGGCCTGCCCGAGCTGCGCGCGGTGTTCGCCGTGCGCTACGCCGCCGGGGAGCTGATGCTCTACGACAGCCAGGGCGAGCAGGCCACCGGCCAGGGCGCCGTCATCGCGTGCGTGGACACCTCGCACTCCATGTACGAGGCAGGGCCCGGCGGAGTCACCCGGGAGGCGTGGGCCAAGGCGTGTGCCCTGGCACTGCTGGATCAGGCCCGCCACGCGGGGCGTGACTTCGTCGGCATCCTGTTCTCCGCCGCCGACAAGATCCGGGTCTTCCGCTTCCCGGCCGGCCGGCCCGCCGACCTCGCCCAGGTGCTCGACTTCGCGGAGACCTTCCTCGGCGGCGGAACCAGCTACCAGAGGCCGCTGTCGGCGGCCGGAGAACTGCTGGAGGAGGAGTTCAACGACACCGCCCGCGCGCGCGGCGACATCGTGATGCTCACCGACGACGACTGCGGCGTCACCGAGACATGGATGCGCGGCTGGAACGACGCCAAGCACCGGCTGGGCTTCCGGGTCTTCGGCGTGGCCATCGGCGCCCCGCGCGTCGCCGAGGCCGACTCGGTCCTTCGGGCCCTGTGCGACAACCTCCGCTCCATCGAGGACCTCACCGACGTCCACGCCGCCGCCGACCTCTTCCGCGTGATCTGATCCACGTCCTGAAAGTGATCAAGCGCCGCGGCCAGGACGGCGGCCTGTACCGCTGCGACGCCGTCGTCGACAATGCCACCGTGGCCATCGCCTTCAGCGCCATCGGTTTGCCGCAGCACCCCGCCTTCCCCCCGGCCGTCCGATCGACCCCGGACCGCCCTCACCGCCTGACTGCCCGTCGGGCCGGACCGCGCGTCACCACACAGGAGTGAGCCCGTGGAAAACATGCTCGCGGCAGTACATCCGGCGCAGGCGATCACCGGACAGGTGCTGCTCGCCCTCGCGGTCATCGTCACCGCCGCCGGGCTCGGCGCCCGGTTGGCCGCGAAGGCGCGCCAGCCCGCCGTGGTCGGGGAGATCGTGGCGGGGATCGCCCTCGGGCCGAGCCTGCTCGGGCTTCTGCCCGGACACGTCACGGACCACTTGATACCCGAAGCCACGAGACCCCATCTGCAGGTGCTCGCCCAACTCGGGTTGGCGCTGTTCATGTTCGGCGTCGGCCACCACCTCGACCTGTCCCATCTGCGGGGCGCCGGACGACTGGTCACCTCGGTCTCCCTGGCCTCCGTCGCCGTTCCGTTCGGCCTGGGCGCAGGCCTGGCCGCTGTTCTGTTCCCATGGATGGACCGCACACAGATCGTCGCCGATGGCCGGCTCGGGCCCACGCTCTTCCTGGGGGCGGCGATGTCCATCACCGCGTTCCCCGTCCTGGCACGCATCCTCTACGACAAGGGGCTGCACCACGACCGCATCGGAGCCCTGGCTCTGGCAAGCGCAGCGCTGCAGGACGTCCTTGCCTGGTGCCTTCTTGCCGCGATCACCGTCAGCGTCCATGCCGGCAGCCTGTGGACACTGGCGCGCATGCTGATCGCTCTCACCGCACTGGTCCTGGCCCTGGCCTGCCTCGTACGGCCGGCCCTGGCGCGACTGCTCGTCCCCGGGCGGCGGTGGCTCACCCAGCCCCCGGGGCCCGTGGCCCTGCTGATCGCCGGCACGCTGCTGTGCGCCTGGCTCTCGGACTCCATCGGCCTGCACCCGGTCTTCGGCGCATTCGCCTTCGGGGCCGCTGTCCCACGAAAGCAGCTGGCGGCAACGGCTCCGGAGGCCGGCCGGCAGATCGAGCACATCAGCCTTGTGCTGTTACCGGTGTTCTTCACCGTCACCGGACTGTCCGTGCGGTTCGACGAGTTGGACGGTCGGGGACTCGTGATGGTCGCAGCCGTGCTCGTCGCCGCCTGTGCCGGGAAGTTCGCCGGCGGAGCAGGGGCGGCACGACTGGCCGGCGCCCCCGCCCGGCAGGCGTTGACCCTGGGCGTTCTCCTCAACGCGCGAGGCCTCACCGAGCTGATCATTCTCGATGTCGGGCTCGGCCTGCGGCTCATCGACACCCAGCTGTTCACGGCGATGGTCCTGATGGCGCTCGTGACCACCCTGATGACGGGCCCGCTTCTGGACCGTCTCCACCCGGCCCGTCCCTACGACGCCGCAGTTTCCGCGAGTCGTTCCGCTCCCGGGACCGCTGAATCGCAGACGGCCACGTCGCCGTCCGGCGTCGGGGTGAAACCGCCCCCCGAATGATCGCGGGCCGCACTGTCCCGAGCGGTGTGCGGCCCGCAGGGCGGCGATGCCGGCCTGGGGAGGGACGTCAGCGAGGAGCGATCGCCGCCTCGGCCGCGGCCTTGATCCGCCGGCCGAACGCCTCGGCGTCCCTGCGAGCCGCGGCGAGCGCCAGGCCGACGAGGAGCTTGCCCAGCCCGTGGCCCTCCAGGACGTTGTGGATACGGACCCGCGTCCCGCCGTCGGGCAACGGCTCCAGGTCGTAGCCGCCTTCGCGTGCCGTCACGGTGTTCTTCGAGACCTCGGCCCACCGGAGCCGCACGGGGGCTTCGAGAGAGGTGATGCGGAACTCGCGCGCGGTCTTCATGCCGGCGTCCTTGACCGTGCTCCGGAAGACCGTGCCCACGGAAGTCGGGGCGTCCGGGACGCGCTCGATCCTCAGGACCCGGGGGCTGAACTGGGGGTCGTTGCGGCCGTCGGCCAGGTAGGCGAACACCTCCGCGACGGGCCGGTCCACCTCGACCGTCGCTTCGAACTGTCCTGACATGGGCACTCCTCGTCGCTCGGACACGTGCGAAGGAACGCTGGGGACACACCGCACCGCAGGTCCTGCGCGGCGGCACTGCGACCCTACGGGACCTGAGGCCTTTCCGCGCGGTGTACGCCAGGACGGGCGACTGCTCCCTCGCCGGTGGGCCGTCATCCACCCGAGCAGAGACGGCTTTCCAGCGTCCGTGGCAGCGGACACACGCGCTCTGCGGGGAACAGCCGCGCGTATGCCTGGTGGACCACGATCGTGTCGGCACCGTAGTCTGCGCGAATCTGCTACCGGGGTGCCATGCAGCGCACCAGGAGGACCCAGCCATGAGCGGCGCTCACGTCTACGAATACAAGGTCGTCACGTTCCGGGAATCGCTGATCGGCGACGCCCTGGACAGCGACAAACTGGAGAAAGTCCTGAACAAGCACGCCGAGGACGGCTGGGGCCTCAAGGCCATCACCTCCGCCGACGTCAAGGGCCGCATAGGACCCGGAGCCGTCGAGGGCCTGCTGCTGACCTTCGAGCGCCCGCGCGGCTGACCCGGACCGCACCGGAACGCTCCGCAGCACCTCCCCACGGTCTCAGGCATCCCGCAACCGCCGAGCCGTACCGCCGACGACGAGTGCGCCCGCTGCCCGCAGGGCGAGTACGCAGAGGCCCGTCCATGGTCCGCACGGTGGCGCCGTCCGTGAGGGAGAGTGCGGCGGCCTTGGCGGCCAGGACGGTCGTGCGCCGCAGTACCGCCGCGAGCGCGGTGCGGATCAGGCCGGTGGTCAAGCCCTGCCACGTCCCCGAACTCGTGCTCCGGCTGCGGTCACCCGTGCGCCGACGCCCGTACGACCGCGCCCGCGCCCTCCGCGCCGCGGGTGTCGAAGTCGACCCCGCGCACCGCACGGTCCCCCGTGACGGGCGCCGCCTCGACCTCTCGGGCAAGGAGTTCGAGCTCCCGTCCGCCCTGGCGCCGTGCCCAGGTGTGTCACGTGACCGCGGGACCGCTCGCGCGTGACCGGAGTGGCGTGACCGGAATTCGGTGACTTCAGAGTCCGGGGCGCAGGGCGGAGGATCCTTCCGGAAAGTGATCGCGTCCGGCGCTGAATTCGACGGTCCATTCACCTCGGGGTCTCGCGGTCACCCTTCGTCCCGAGCAAAGGACACCCCTCCATGGTCGCTCGAAAATCCCGCCCCGCAGTGAGGAACGCATTAGGGCGCTGCGGTACGCCGACGCTCCGGAACCACGCATGACGTCCGCGACGTCCGCGGCCGGCATCGTCGAGGAACTGCGAGCCCGGACGGTGAACGGCGGGGCCGAGGAATTCCCCTACACCCTGCTTCTCGGGCATCTGCGGTCGGTGGGCAAGCACTTCCTGGACGCCGGACTTCTCCGCCTGCTCGACGAGATACGCGGTTCGCTGCCCCAGCCCGAGGGCCGCGACGGACCGTCCTTCCTGCACAGGTTCCTCGACGTCGTCCTCGACAAGCACGACGACCGCTACGACTACCCCAGTTACACCGCTCTGTCCCTGCTGACCCGGCCCGTCCCGGCCGACTGGCGCGAGGCGCTGCGGTCGCGCGACGAGACGGTGCTGCTCCTGCTCGCCGATCTCATACGGTTCGAGGAACGGTCGGCGACGGACACCCCGGACGCCCCGCACGGCATGCCCCCCTCGCCCGAACTGGTCGCCAAGCGCGCCCGGTTGGCCGTACGGGTGATGGAGCCCGCGGCCCTGCGCACGCTGCCGCCGGGGGGAGCCGTGGACCCCGTGGCCGTCGCCGCGGTCCCGGGCCGTACCCCGGGTGGCCCGCTGGCCGCGGAGATCCTGCGCACCGCCGGCCCGGAGGAGGACCTGGCGCTGGTCGGCAGCGTGCAGCCGGTGTACGTCCTGCACGACGAATACCTCTTTCTGCGCACCCTTCAGTCGTTCGAGACCACGTTCACCTTCATGTCGTCCGCCCTGGCCACGGCCGTACGACGGCTCGACGGGGACCGGCCGGGGGAGGCCGCCGACCTCGTCGGCACCGTGGCCGACGTCCTCAAGGAGTCCCTGCCCCTGTTCTCGCTGCTGGCGACCATGCGGCCGGAGGCCTTCCAGACCTTCAGGACGTTCACCGAGGGCGCGAGCGCCATCCAATCGGCCGGCTACAAGACCTTCGAGTCCCTGTGCTCCACGCCCAGCCACGGACGGCTCGCCTCCCCGGCCTACACCTCCGTGCCGCAGGTGCACGCCTGGGTGACGAACGGGCAGGCCACCGTCCAGGACACCTGGCACGGCCTGATCGCCGCACACCGGCTGGACCCCGCGGACGACGCGGCGCTCAGGGCGGCCGCCGACCGGCTGGAATCGGTGCACCAGCGGTGGAAGCAGACCCACTACCGCCTGGCCGTACGGATGATCGGCGAACGCTCCGGCACCGGATACACCGAGGGCGTGCCCTACCTCGCGGCGGTCCTCGACAACCGGCTGTTCCCGGCCCGGGACCGGCACGGCGCCCTCGTCGGCTGAGCCCGCCCCCACGCCCACGCACACCCGCCCGGAGGCGTTCGCAGCGATGAGCAGACAAGCACAGCCCGGCAGGCCCGGCACGGCCCGCCGGATCATGAACCCCGCGGAGAGCAACCGCCTCTTCGTGTACGAGTACGACCGGGGCAGCAACTACGAGGAGGACACCCGGCTCACCGCCGCTCTGTCGGCGCTGCTGCCGGAGAACGAACTGGTCCACCCGGACCAGCGGCTGTTCCAGACGGTGCACCTGATCACCGAGTACGCGTGGTGCGAGATGCACTACGAGATGCGCCGTGCGGCGCAGGGCCTGGGGGAGCGCGACTACCTTCTCGCCGCCCGGCTCCTGGAACGCGCCGCCGCGATGGGAGACGTCGCGGTCCGGGCCGTGTGCGCGCTGCTGGACTTCCTCCCGCAGGAGAGCCTGCTGCTGATGCGCGAGACCTTCCCGGAGAACACCACGGGTCTCGACTCGCCCGGCGCCCGCAACCTGCGCCGCGCGGCCGGCGCGCTGTGGCAGGCGACGGAGGCCGCCCTCGTCCGCGAGGGGATCGGTATGCGTGACGTCATCGCCGCGCAGGGCCGTGCCGCAGCGCCGGCCCGCGAGGACCGGGCCCCCGACCTCGCCCTCGTACGGCAGGCGCTGCTCAGGCTCGACGGCGCGGTCGCCGCCTGGAAGCACCACCACCTGCGCCTGGTGTGGTCCCAGCTCGGCGGCCACCCCGAGACCGCTCCGTCCGCCGGCCCGTCCGCCGGCCCGTCCGCCGGCCCGGACACCCGCGACGACCTGCCCAAGAGCCTGCGCGGCCAGTCCACGGCGGGCGTCCGCGCCATGGCCGAGCGGAGCCTCTTCCCCCGGCTGTGGGACTCCGTGGACGACACCTACCGGGCGTTCGTGCCCGACGAGCAGACACCCGCCTGAGCGGACGAGCGCCGATCCCGCACGGGCGGCGGCCGAGACCATGTACGGAAGGACACGACTGCCGTGACGGCGACCGAACCCGAGACCCGCGGCACCGCCGAGCTCACCGAACTGGTGCGCAAGGCCTGGGCCGAGGCGCTCGGGCACGACGAATTTACCGACGAGGACCACTTCTTCCACGTCGGCGGCCACTCCCTGGGCGCGCTGCACGTCGTCAGGGACCTGGGCGCGGAGCTGGGCCGGAAGATCCCGGTGCGGGTCCTCTTCGGCAACCCCACGGTGCGCGGGCTGGCCGAGAAGCTGGCGGCCGACGCGTGAGCGGCCCCACGACCGGGCTGCCGGTCTCGGCCGCCCAGACGGAGATCTGGCTCGCCGACCGCAGCGAGCCGGAGTCGGGCCGCTACAACGTACCGCTGGCCCTGGAGTTCCTCGGCGACCTCGATGTGACGGCCCTGCGGTCGGCCCTCGCCGGCCTGCTCGTCCGCCGGCCCGCGCTGGCCGGCCGCTTCGACACCGACGACGGGGAGCTCCGGTTCCGCCCGGAGCCGACGGCACCGCTTCCCCTGAGTGTCGTACGGCGGTCCGGCTCGTGCCGCTCCGAAGGCGCGCGGGAGGAGGCGGTCCGGGCGGCGCAGCGTCCCCTGGACCTGAGCGGCGCGCCCCTGCTGCGGGCCGAGGCACTGCTCCACGACGACGGCGCCCTGGTAGTCCTGACGGTGCATCACATCGTCGCCGACGGACGCACCTTGGACGTCCTCGCGGCCGACGTGCTCGCCGCCTACCGTGCCCACGCGGGCGGCCCCGGACCCGACACCGCGGACGTCGTCGCGGCCACGGAAGCGGTGGAGCCCGGCCCCACCGAGCACGCGCCCTCCGCCCACTGGCGGGACCTCCTCGCCGACGACCCCGTCACCCTCGGCCCGCTGCCCGACCTGGTCCGGTCCGAGGAGCGGCTGCGGGGCACGGCCGGCTGGGTCAAGCGCACCCTGTCCCCGGCGCGCCTCACCGCCGTACGGGACGTTGCCGTCCGTCACTCCGTGTCCCCGGCCGTCGTGCTGCTGGCCGCGTGGAGCCTGCTGCTGCACGCCTGGTCCGGCGAGGCGGACGGTGTCCTGGGCATGCCCTTCGCGGGCCGTGACGAGCCGGGCACCGAAGACGCGGTGGGGCTGTTCACCCGGGTGCTCCCGGTCCGCAGCCGTATGGCCGCCGACGACGAGTTCGGCGCGTACGCACAGCGGTTGGGCGAACAGGTCCTGGACTCCATGGAGGCGCTCGCCACCGACGGACCCCCGCCCCCGGCGACGACTCCGCCGTACCGCGCGGTGTTCCTGCACCAACCGCACACCGGCGGCACCCACGAAGTGCCCGGAGCCACCGTGCGCGTGGTGCACCTGGACACCGCCTCGGCCAAGTACGACCTCGCCCTGGCCGCCCTGGAACACTCCGACCGGCTGGAACTGCGCATCGACTACGACACCGGCCTGTACACCGGGACCTCCGCCGCGTTGATGGCCGGTCAGCTCGACAGGCTGCTGTCGGCCGCCGAGCACCCGGGCGCTTGCTGCGGGGAACTGCTCGCCGCGCTCGCCGGATCACCGGAAGGCGACGCCCGCGCCCCGCACGCCGACGACCCCGCCCCGCGAACCGGAGTGCCCGAACTGGTCCTGCGGGAGGCCCACCGCGCGCCCGACGCCGTCGCCGTCGTGCACGGCGAGGACACCCTCACCTACCGTGCCCTCACCGAGAACGCGGCCCGCGCCGCGCACTGGCTCCGCTCCGAGGCCGGCGTCCGGGACGGTGACTTCGTCGCGCTGCTGCTGCGGCCCGGTGCGTACACGATCACCGCGATGCTGGCCGTCGCCATGGCCGGGGCCGCGTATCTGCCCCTCGACCCCGACCACCCCGACGCCCGCCTGCGGCTCGTCCTGGACGACGCCCGCCCCCGGCTGCTCATCGCCGAGACCGCCGACACCGGCGGGGCGCCCGACGGCCTGCCCGTCCACACCCCACAGGGCATCGCCCGCGCGGCCGCCGCCCTGCCCAGCACGCCGCCCGACGTCGACATCCGACCCGAGAGCGTGCTCAACGTCCTCTACACCTCCGGCTCCACCGGTCGTCCCAAGGGCGTCCTGCTGCACCACGGCGGTGTGGTGCGCCTGATGCACCGGCCCGGCTTCCTGCCGCTCGGACCCGACGACACCGTCTCCCACCTCTCCCCGCTCAACTTCGACGGCGCGACCTACGAGATCTGGGGTGCCCTCACCCACGGTGCCCGGCTGGCCGTCCTCGACAAGGAACTCGTCCTCGACCCGCCCGCCCTGCGCACCGCCGTCCGCGCCCTGGGCGTGACCACCCTGCTGGTCACCACGCCACTGCTCAACCGCCTCATCGAGGACGCGCCCGACCTGCTCCAGACGCTGCGCCGGGTGTACTTCGGCGGCGAGCTGGTCTCCGTACCGCATCTGCGCAAGGCGCTGCGCTGGGCCCGCCCCGGCACGCTGCTGCACAGCTACGGCCCCACGGAGAACTCCTTCACCTCCACCTGGTGCCCCGTCGACGAGGTGCCCGAGGCGGCCCGCACCCTGTCCATCGGCTCCCCGGTGCCCGGCACCCGCGCCCACGTCGTCTTCGAGGGCACCCTCGTCCCCGCGCCGCCGTACATGCCCGGCGAGCTCGTCCTCGGCGGCGACGGTGTGGCCCTCGGCTACCTCGGCGATCCCGCCCGCACCGCCGAGCGGTTCTGGGCCGACCCGTTCGGCGCCGAGCCGGGCGGCAGGCTCTACCGCACCGGTGACCGGGTGCGGTGGACCGCCGACGGCCGTCTGGAGTTCATCGGGCGGGCCGACAACCAGATCAAGATCAGGAGTCAGCGGGTCGAGCTGGGCGAGGTCGAGTCCGCCCTGCGTGCCCACCCGGACGTCACCGCGGCCTTCGTCACCAGCCGCCGCAACGACCGCGACGAGAAGGAGATCGTCGGCTACGCGGTGCTCGCCCGGCCCGGCGACCGGCCGGAGGTCATGCGACACCTGAGGGCGAGCCTGCCGGCGTTCGCCGTCCCCTCCCACCTGATCGTCCTCGACGAACTCCCGCTCACCCCCAACGGCAAGATCGACCGGCGGCGCCTGCCCCGTCCCGGGGACACCCCGGCGCCGCCGCGGACCGAGACCCGCGCCGCCACCGCCGCCGGTACCGCCATCGCCACCGGTACCGCCCCGGCACCGGGCCTCCGGCAGGCCGTGTACGACGCCTGGCGGGAACTGCTGGGCGGGCGCGACGTCGGCCCCGACGACAACTTCTTCGACGTGGGCGGACACTCGCTCCTCCTGGTCCGGCTCCAGGCGGCCCTCCACCGCGCGAGCGGGACCAGGCCCTCCATCGGCGACCTGCTGCGCCACACCACCGTCCGGTCGCAGACCCGGCTGCTCGGCGGCGACGAGAGCGACACCCCCCGCACGACCGCCGCGCGCTTCACGGGCTTCGCCACGTCCTCCGGGGTCTCCGCGTCCTCCACGTCCTCCGCCTCATCCCGGCCATCCGGCCCCTCCGGCCCCGACGACGCCGTCGCCGTCATCGGCATGGGCGCGCGCTTCGCCGGCGCCGCCGACCTGGCCGCCTTCTGGGACAACCTGCGCACCGGACGGGACTGCTTCACCGAGGGACCCGGACCGCTGATCACCGAACTGCCCGGCGGACAGCGGCGGGTGGCGCGCTGGGGCATGGCCGCAGAGGGCGCACGCTACGACGCCGACCTTCTCGGGTTCGGCGAGGAGGACCTGCGCCACGGCGACCCCCAGCAGGGAGTGCTGCACGAGGTGCTGTGGTCGGCCGTGGAGGACGCCTCCCTGCGCCTGTCGGACATCGCCTCCCGCACCAGCCTCTACGCCGGCTGCCCCAAGGTCCTCGACACCGACCCCGAGGCCCGGGTGGACGACGTCGTCAACGCCGACCCCACCTTCGTCGCCTCACGCTTCGCCTACCTGCACGACCTGTGGGGCGAGGCCCTGCTGCTCGACACCGCCTGCTCCACGGGCCTGTACGCGGTCCACCTCGCCTGCCGCAGCCTGCTCACGGGCAGCAGCGACTACGCCCTCGCCGGAGCGGTCTCCCTCGACCCGGCCTCCGACGGCAGCTACCGCTACCGTCCCGGTTTCCTCTACGCCGACGACGGCATGTGCCGGCCCTTCGACCGGCGCGCGTCCGGAACCGTGGGCGGGTTCGGCGCCGGAGCGGTGCTGCTGCGCCGCCTCGCCGACGCCGAACGCGACGGGGACCCGGTGTACGCGGTGATCCGGGGGAGCGCGGTCAACAACGACGGCAGGGCCCGCATCGGCTACTCCGCACCCGGAGTGGAGGGCCAGTCCCGGGTCATTCGCGACGCCCTGGCCGCCGCCGGGGTCGGCGGCTCGGACATCGGCTACGTCGAGGCCCACGGCACCGGGACCCGCCTCGGCGACGCCATCGAGATCACAGCCCTGGCCGACGCGCTCGGGCGGACGGGCCCGCCGGTCGCCGTCGGCGCCGTCAAGGCCTCGATCGGGCACTGCAACACCGCCGCCGGGATCGCCGGACTCATCAAGACCGTGCTCGCCGTCCACCACGGGCATCTGCCCGCCACTCCCAACGTCGCCGAACCCATCGACGAACTCGCCGCGGGCAGCCGTCTGTCCCTGCTGAGCGAGGGCCGTGCCTGGACCGAGCGGACGGACCGGCCGCGCACGGCGGGCGTCAGCTCCTTCGGCGTGGGCGGCACCAACGCCCATGTGGTGGTGCAGCAGCACCGGACGGCCGCGCCGGGCGCGGCCCTCCTCCCGCAGCCGGAAAGGGTGTGACCCGCCGTGAACCGACCCATGACCCCGGACCGACCCATGACCCCGGACCGACCCATGACCCCGAAGCGACCCATGCCCCCGACGGACGTCCCCCGCGTGCTGGCCGTGTCGGCCCGGGACCCCGAGTCCCTGGCCGCCACATGTGCCCGCCTGGCCGCGTGGCTCAAGGACACACCGGACGCCGACCTCGACGACGTCGCCCTGACCCTCCAGACCGGCCGCGAACGCTTCCCCTGCCGGTACGCCGTCACCGGCGGCTCCGCCGCCGAGGCCGCCGCACTGCTCGCGGCCCCCGGCACCGTCCCCGGCCCCCCGCCCCCGCGGGCACCGGGCGACGGGCCCGTCCTGCGGCTCGACGGCGCCCCGCTCACCACGGCACCCCTGGATCTCCCCGAAGTGGCCGACGCCCTGCGGATCGCCCAGGAGCACGCCGTCGACTGCGCGGCGGCCCGTACCGTCGCCGTCCTCTACGGTCTGGCAGCCTGGCTGCGGGCCCGCCGCGTGATCCCGCGCGCCGTACGCGGAACGGGACTTGGCGCCCTCGCCGCCGCCGCGGCACGCGGCGACCTCCCCCTGGCCGACGCCCTGCTGGCCGCCGCCGAGGGCGCCCCGGCGGACGACGAGACCCTCCCCGAGGAGGACGACGGAACACCCGTCGTCCTGATCGGCGTACCCCGGCCGGACGCGGTCGACGCGGTCGTCCTCGATCCGGCCGACGCCACGTCCCGCGCGCGGCTGCTCGCCGAACTGTGGCGGCTGGGCTACGACGTCGACACCTCACTCGGCCGACCCGGACGCCGGGTCAGGCTGCCCGGCCATCCGTTCCGGCGCCGCGCAGCCGGCGGCCCCGCCACGGACGACACCTCCGCCACCCGCCCCCTCACCCCGTACGAACAGCGCTGGCTCTTCTATGACCTGGTCCGGCACGGCTCCTCCGGCGACCACATCACGGCCGTCGCGACCGTCGTTCCGGGACCTTCCCCCACGCCCGACGCCCTGAGCGCCGCCTTCGCCGAACTCCAGCGCCGGCACCCGGCGCTGCGCACCATCTTCAGTGAACCGGGAGGACGCTGGCGGGCCCGCACCCCGCCCACCCCACAGGCGGAGCCGGTCCACCTCACCCCCGACCCCGACGACGGGCCGGAAGTCCTGCACGTGGCGGTCCTGGACGCGGCACGGCAGCCGCTCCCGCTGCGCGACACACCGCTGGTGCGCTGCTGCCTGCGCGCCGGACCCGCCCACTGGGCGCTGGCGCTCGCCGTCTACGAACCGCTCACCGCCACGCTCGCCCCCCGGCGGCTGCTCGACGAACTCATCGGCCTCGCCACCGCCGACGCCTCGCCGGGACTCCGACTCGTCCGACACGGAACGGAATCACCATGACGCTCCTGCACACCCCGCCGCACACTCTGCCCGCCGACTGGTACGGCGCGGCGCCCGCCCCGATCGGCGTCGACCAGGCCTTCAACGGCTATGTCGCCGCGACCGTGGTGCACACCCTCGACCGGCTCGGCGTCTGGGACCGGCTGGCCGCCGAACCCCGCCTGGACATCCCCGGTTTCGTGCGCTCCGCCGGGCCCGCCGTCCGTGAACGCGTCGTCCGCGAGGTCCTGCGCGCCGCGGCCGTCTGCGGCTGGCTGCGGCTGGAGGACGGCGGCGACACGGCCGTCCTCACCGACGCCGGACACGAGACGCTCCGGATGCGCGGCTACTTCACCTGGGCGGTCGGCGGCTACAGCGACGTGTTCTCCGGGGCGGCCCGACTGGCCACCGGCGAGGCCACCTTCGGCGAGACCCTGCTGCGCGACGAGGCGATGGTCGCCCTCGGCTCCGGCCAGAACGACCGCTCCTTCATGTCCAGCACCCTCGACGAGGTCCTCGACGGCATCGACTTCCGCACCCTCGCCGACCTCGGCAGCGGCATCTCCGCCCGGGTCAGCCGGGTCGTCGGCGCCCGGCCCGGCACCCGCGGCCTGGGCCTCGACATCAGCGGCCCCGCCACCGAACTCGGCCACCGCACCATCGCCGAGGCCGGCCTGGAGGACCGGGTCCGGGCGATCCGTGCCGACGTGCTCGACGTGTGCCACCGCGAGGCCCACCGCGACGCCATCGCCGAGGTGGACACCGTGATGAGCTTCTTCCTGCTGCACGACCTGCTCGCCGACCCCGACACGCGCCCCCACCTGTTCACCCGGCTGCGCGAGGCGTTCCCGGCCGCCCGGACCTTCGTCCTCGCCGACACCACGCTCCGCCCAGACGCCGAGGGCTCCACCACCCTGCCGGTGTTCTCCCTCGGCTACGAACTCGCCCACGCGCTCATGGGCGTACCGCTGCACACCAAGGAGACCTACGAGGAACTGTTCGCGGCCGCCGGTCTGCACCCGGTCCGCACGGTCCCCTTCGGCACCCCGCACTCCTGGCTGTACGTCCTGGAGGCGCGGTGAGCGCCAACCCCCTCGCGGTCTGGCGGGACTTCTCCCCGCGCACCCGGGCCGTGCTGGCCGTCAACGCGGTCAACTCCTTCGGCGGCGGCCTGGTCCTGCCGTTCCTGTGGATCTACCTGGACCAGGTCCGCGGCCTCGCGTCCTGGGTCCCCGCCGCCACCCTCGCCGTACAGGCGGCCACCTCTGTCGTCGGCGGCCTCGCCTGGGGCGCGGTCCTGGACCGCCTCGCGCCGCGCCCCGTCGTCACCCTGGTGATGTGCGTCGCCGGCCTGGGCACCGGCCTGTACGCCTTCGCCACCTCGGCGCCGGCCGCGCTCACCGCCGCCGTCGTGTACGGGCTCGGCATCAGCGGGGTGGGCACGGTCCTGCGCTACCTGTACGCCGGTGCCGCCACGGCCCGGGAGCGCGGGCTCGCGTTCTCCGCCGACTACGCCGTGTTCAACGCGATGACCGGGCTCGGCGTCCTCGTGGGCGGGCTGGTCGCCGCCTCGGGACCGGGGTCCCGCGCGGGCCGCTTCGCGGCGCTCTACGTCGCCGACGGCCTCACCTTCGTGGCCGCCGGCGCCGCCTTCTTCCTGCTGCTGCCGCGCATCGAGCGCGGCGACGGGCGAAAGGCGGAGGCAAAGGCGGAGGCAAGGGGACCGGCCGGCTACCGCGAGGTGCTGGGACAGCGGTCTCTCGCGGTGCTGCTGGCCACGGTCACGCTGTGCTCGCTGGTGTCGTACGGGCAGCTCAGGTCGGGTCTGCCGGGCTATCTCACGGCCGACGGCGCGGTGGGGCCGGAGGGACTGTCCGGCACCTTCGCCGTGAACATCGTCGTCGCCGTGCTCACCCAGGTCGTCCTCGGCGAACGCGTGCAACGGGTGCGCCGCAGCACCGTGCTGTCCGTGACCGGCGTCCTGTGGGCGGCGGCCTGGGCCCTCGTCCTGGTCGCGGGCCGCCAGCACGGCACCCCCGCGACCGCCACGGCCATGGCCGGGGTGCTGCTGCTGTCGGTGGGCGAGGCACTGGTCTTCCCCGTGGTCACCGGCCTGCTCAACGACCTCGCCGGGGAACGCGTCCGGGGCCGGGCCAACGCCATGCTGTCCGTGGCCGTCTCCACCGGCTCGGTGGCCGGACCCCTCCTCGCCGGAGCCACGCTTCCGCTCGCCGACGGCCTGCCCATGGTCGTCGCCCTCATCGCGGTCTGCGCCGCCGTCGCCCTCGTGGGACCGCTGCTGCGCCGCACCCTGCCGGCCGACGCCGACCTGCCCGACCCGGCATCCGACGCCGAGCACACGGCCGCCGCCCCCGCCACCGCCGCCAGCGGCTCCTAGGAGGTACCCCGACATGCAGCACTGGCCGCTGAGCGGCATCACCGTACGCACCCCGCTCGTCGAGCTGCGCTGGCCGACCCCGCGGGACCTCGACGCGCTCGCCGCCCTCGGCGCCGAGGGCGTGCACGCGCCCGGGTTCATGCCCTTCTTCTCCCAGTGGACGGACGGCGATCCGGCCACCGTCGCCCGCCGGGTCCTCCAGCGCCACTGGAAGGCCATGGCGGACTGGAGCGCCGAGGACTGGACCCTGTACCTGGTGGTGGTGCACGACGGCGAGGTGGTGGGCTCCCAGTCGCTCGGCGCGCGCGACTTCGCGGTGACCCGAGAGGTGCTCCTGACGTCCTGGCTGGGCCTGCGCCACCAGGGCCTGGGCCTCGGCGGTCATGCCCGCGCCGCCGTTCTCGAACTGGCCTTCGGCGGACTGGGTGCCGAGGACGCGTTCTCCGTCGTACGGCGGGGGAACACCGCCTCGCAGGCGGTGTGCCGCAAGTTCGGCTTCACCCAGGACGGTACCCAGGTCAACGCCGTACGTGGGGTGCGCGCCGTCAGCGACCGCTACCGGCTGCGCCGCGCGGACTGGGCGGCGTCCCGCGCCGTCCCCGCGGAGATCGACGGCCTGGAGCCCGCGCTCGGCATGTTCGGCGCCGAGCCCACGACGGCCGAGCCCGCGGCGACCGCGCTGGCCGCCACTCTCTCCGGCGTGCGGTACGCGCCCGACCCCGACCACGTCGACGCCTGAGGACACCGGCCATGCCACGCCCCGTCATCGCCGTCGTCTACGACTTCGGCTCCGTCGCCCCCGCGGACATCGTGGACCGCCTCGCACCGCTCGGCGAGGTCGTCCTCGCCGTGTGCCGCTCCGCCCACACCGAGCAACTCGCCCTGCTGCTGGCCGACCTGGCGCCGGTGGTGCCGGTCGACGAGGACCTCGAAGAGGCCGCCGCGCGCCTTCGGGAACACCGCCCCGACGCCCTGCTCACCTTCAGCGAGCGCCGACTCGGGACGACCGCGGAACTGGCCGCGCGGCTCGGGCTGCCGTACCACGACACGGACACCGTACGACTGCTGACGGACAAGTACGAGCAGCGGCGCAGGCTCCGCGAGCGGGGCGTGGACCCGGTGCGGACCTGGCTGCTGCGCACCCCGCACGACTGGGCGCCCGCGCTCGCCGCGGTGGGACTGCCGGCGGTTCTCAAGCCGGCCAGGGGCGAGGGCAGCCGCAGCACCCACCTGGTGCGGGACGCGGACACCGGCGCCGCGCTCACCGCCGACCTGCTGGCCGGCCCGGACGGGGAGCCGGCCCTCGTGCTGGAGGAGTATCTGGCGGGCGTCGACCGCTCCCCGTACGGCGACCACGTCTCCGTGGAGAGCGCGGTGGGGCGCGGCCGGGTCACGCACTGGGCGGTGACCGGCAAGTTCCCGCTGGCCCCGCCGTTCCGCGAGGTCGGCCACTACTGGCCGGCGCCGCTCGCCGACGCCGAACGGGCGGCGGTGCTCGACCTCGCGGGCCGCGCGGTCGAGGCACTCGGACTGCGCACCGGCATCACCCACACCGAGATCAAACTGACCGCCCGGGGCCCCCGGCTGATCGAGGTCAACGGAAGGCTGGGCGGCTTCCAGAGCGGACTGGGCCGCCTCGCGGGCGGACTCGACCCGGTGGCACTGGCGGGGCACCTCGCCCTGGGCGGGCCGGCTCCCGGGATCCGGGCGCCGCAGGAGCGGGTGGTGTACGCCCGCGCCGTGCCGACCCCCGTCGAGGGCGGCCTGCTCACCGGCGTGCACGGGCTCGCGGACGCGCTCGCCCTGCCCGGCGTCGACGGCTACGAGACCCGCGTGCAGCCCGGCACCCAGGTACAACCGGGCGTCGGCACGGGGGAGTTGGCCGTGCTGTGGGGGACCGCCGACGACCACCGCGCGATGGTCGCCGTACTCGACCAGGCCCTCGACATGCTCACCTACACCTTCGCCGACGGCCGTACCCTGCGCGCCCGCGACCTGGCCGCCTCCACTGCCCTCCCCACCGCCCTCACACCTCTCGACCGATGAAAGGCCCCCGCATGCCCACCGAGACGCCGACTCCCGCCCCCAACACGGCGGTTGCGGCCCCCCGTACGGCGAGCGCCGAAGTCCGCACGGACATCCCGCGGTTCCTGCCGGTGGCCGGGCACCACGAACCGGCGCCCTTCTACCTGACCGCCGACATGTTCGGCGGCGTCCCCGTCGAGCTCGCCGGCGGCCCCATCGACCACCTCGTCGGCAGACCGGTGGCCGATCCGCACCGGCACGAGGTCGACGAGATCTACTTCCTGGTCTCGCCCCACCCGGGCGGCGCGCGCATCGAGGTCCTCGTCGACGGCGACCGGCACGAGCTGACCTCGCCCGCCCTGCTGCGGGTCCCCGCCGGGGCCGAGCACCGCTTCCTCACCCTGGAGGCCGAGCCCGGCAGTTACTGCTTCGGCCTCCTGCTCGGCGGTGAGCGGTGAGCGCCCCCGCCGTCCCGCGCACCCCGACGGGGGCGCCCGTGCGCCTGCACCTCAGCGAGAGCCCGTACGGCCCCAGTCCACACGCCCTGCGCGCCGCCCACGAGGCCGTCGACGCCACCGGCACCTATCCCGACCCCGCCCGCACCGCGCCCGCACAGGCCGTCGCCGAGCTGCTGGGCGTGCGCCCGGACCAGGTCGCCGTCGCCAACGGCAGTGACGAACTGGTCCTGCTCACCGCGCTGTGCCTGGGCGACCTGCAGCGCCCCGGGGTCACCACCGCGGGCACCTTCCCCGGGTACCGGATCTGTCTGGAGAACGTCCGGCGCGGCTGCCGAGAAGTACCCGTGGGCGACCTCGCCGCCCTGGCCGACGCCTTCGACGGCGCGGGTGTGGTGTACGTGTGCAACCCGCACAACCCGACCGGGGACGCCCTCGACCGCGCCGGGTTCGACCTCCTCGTCGAGCGGGCGGCCGCCACCGGCACCCCCCTCGTGGTGGACGAGGCCTACCTGGACTTCGCCCCGCCCGGCACCCCCCAGGTCCTCGACCACCTCGGCACCGGCGCCCCGGTGCTGGCCCTGCGCACCTTCTCCAAGGCGCACGGGCTGGCCGGGCTGCGCATCGGCTACGCCGTGGGCAGCGCCGGCCTCGTGGGAAGGCTGCGCGAGGTGCAGGGCAGCATGCCGTTCAGCGTCAACCGGGCCGCCCAGGCCGCCGCCGTGGCCGCGCTCGCCGACCGCGGCCATGTGGAGCGGGTACGGCGCGACAACGCCGTGGCCCGTGAGCGGTTCCGGGCCGACCTGGCCGCCCGGGGGCGCCGGGCGCTGCCGTCGGTGACCAACTTCCTCGCCGTACCGGTGCCCGACTCCGCACGCACCGAACGGCTGCTGGAGCGCGACCACGGCATCCTCGTCCGCGACGCGGGGCGCTTCGGACTCGAGGGGCACCTGCGGATCTCCGTCGGCGGGGCCGCGGACCTCGCACGCCTACTCGACGCCCTCGACATCGTCGCCCCCGCCACCGACCCCGCCCTCACGCCCGCACGGGAGGACCGGTGACCCGGGCGACCACCCCCGACACCGACCGCCTCCGGCTGCGCCAGGTGCCGTCGGGGGAGGGCTCGCGGGAGGCGGCGAGGACGCTCACCGGCGCCCACCCGACCGGAACGCACCGGCCGGGCCGGGACACGCACGTGCTCGTCCGCGACGAGGGTGCCCTCGTCCTCGACGGCACGGGATTCCACCGTCCGCCCACGGGCGGGGCCGTCGAGACCGGCTTCGACCCGCACCCGGACTCCCGGGGCCGGGGCCGCGCCACCGAGGCTCCGGCCGCGCTCGCCCACCGGGCGCCGGCCGACCCCGGCGTCGACACGGTCGTCGCCACGACCACGCACGACCACACCCCTTCCCCACGCGCCCTGGAGCGCATCGGCTTCGCCCGCCGCCCCGACCGCGGCGGCCCCTTCGTCCACGCGCTCATCCGCTGACCGGGCACCGGCCCGCACCCGATCCGGATCGGCCCGCACCCGACCCGGGTCGCCCGGACCGTCCCAGACCTGGCGCGCCCCCGATGCACCTGCGGTGCACGGCCGTGACCCCGACCCCTACCCCGTGCCGCCCCGCTCCGAGACCCCACCCGCCGCCCACGGCCGGGAGAAACCGAGGCACCCCGTGAGAACCGCACCGCCGCCGGCCGCGCCGCCCACCCGGGAGGCGGCCGACGCGCCCGGCCAGCCGTACGGCTACCGACGCCACGAGCCCGTCGAGCCCGACTGGCGGCGCTTCCCGGCCTGGCGGCACGTCACCCCCGCCGAGTGGCGCGACCCGCAGTGGCAGCGCGCCCACTGCGTCAAGGGTGTCCGACACCTGCGCGAGGTGGCCGGAACCGGCCTCGACGAGGCGTTCTACGACGACCTCGCGGCCGACCAACGGCAGTTCGCGACCATGCCGATCCTGCTCACGCCGCACGTCCTCAACACCATCGCCCCCCTGTCCGCCCCCGACACCACCGCCTGGTACGCCGACCCCGTCCGCCGCTACATGCTGCCCGTCGCCAGCGACCGCCACCCCAGGTGGCCCAGTCACCCGCTCGCCTCCCGGGACTCCCTGCACGAGGCCGAGATGTGGGTGGTCGAGGGCCTCACCCACCGCTATCCGACCAAGGTGCTCGCCGAACTCGTCACCACCTGCCCGCAGTACTGCGGCCACTGCACCCGCATGGACCTGGTCGGCACCTCCACCCCGCAGATCGACAAGTACCGGTTCGTGCTGCGCCCGGCGGACCGCCTCGACCGGATGATCGCCTATCTGCGCGCCACACCCACCGTGCGCGACGTCGTGGTCTCCGGGGGCGACGTCGCCAACGTGCCCTGGCCCAGGCTGCGTTCCTTCGTGGACCGGCTCCTCGACCTGGACAACATCCGGGACATCCGGCTCGCCAGCAAGGGCCTGGTCGGACTGCCCCAGCACTGGCTCGCCCCCGACGTGCTCGACGGCATGGCCCACCTCGCCGCCAAGGCCTCCGCGCGCGGCGTCGGTCTGGCGATGCACACCCACGCCAACGCCGTCCAGCAGATCACCCCGCTGGTCGCCGAGGCGTCCCGCGCGCTGCTCGCCGCCGGTCTGCGCGACGTACGCAACCAGGGCGTGCTCCTGCACGGCGTCAACCACACGCCCGAGGCCCTGCTCGACCTGTGCTTCGCCCTGCTCGACAGCGCGCAGATCATGCCGTACTACTTCTACCTCTGCGACATCGTGCCCGGCGCCGAGCACTGGCGGATCCCGCTGTCCGAGGCCCAAAGCCTCCAGCACGCCGTCATGGGCTACCTGCCCGGCTTCGCCACCCCCCGGCTGGTGTGCGACGTGCCCTACGTCGGCAAGCGCTGGGTGCACCAGGCCGACGCCTACGACCGCGAACTGGGCGTCTCCGACTGGTCCAAGAACTACCTGACCTCCGTGGAGCACGACGATCCCGAGGCGCTGCGCCGCACCCACCACTACTACGACCCCCTGCACACCCTGCCCGACGCCGGGCAGGCACACTGGGCGCGGCGGCGGCCGGCGGAGTCCCGGTGAACGGCGGTGCGGAGAAGCGGAGTTCACCGCTCGGACTGCACCGGGTGCTCGCCCCGGCCGGGGTGCTGCCGCAGGCCGCCGACCGGCTCGACCCCGACTCCCCGCTCCACGACGACGAGGTGCGCATCGACGTGGAGTACCTCAACCTCGACGCGGCGTCCTACCGGCAGCTCCACGAGGAGCACGGCGGGGACGGCGACGCGATACGGGACGCGGTGTGCCGGATCGTGCGCGAGCGAGGCAAGATGCACAACCCGGTCACCGGTTCCGGGGGCATGCTGATCGGCACGGTCGCCGAGGCCGGGCCGCGCACCCCGCTCGGGCTCAAGCCCGGCGACCGGGTGGCCAGCCTGGTCTCCCTCACGCTGACGCCCCTGACCCTGACCGACGGGCTGCGCGACTGGGACGGGCTGGGGGAGCGCGTACCGGCCCGCGGGCACGCCGTCCTCTTCGGCCGGTCCGTCGCCGCGGCCCTGCCCGCCGACCTGCCCGACGAACTGTCCCTCGCCGTCCTGGACGTGTGCGGCGCGCCCGCGCTGACGGCCCGTACCGTCGCCGAGTACGCCACCCGCTCCGGCGCCGCGCCCTCGGTGGCCGTCCTGGGCGCGGCCGGCAAGTCGGGCAGCCTCGCGCTGGCCGCCGCCCGCCGCGCCGGCGCGGGCCGGCTGGTGGGCATCGTGCCCGACCGTGCCGAGGAGGCCGCGCTCACCGCGTCCGGGCTGGCCGGCACGGTGCTGCGGGCCGACGCCCGCGACGCGGTCGCGCTGAGCGAGCGGCTCGACGGGTGCGGCGGTCCCGTCGACATCACCGTGGTCTGCACCGACGTACCCGGCTGCGAGCACGCGGCGGTGCTGGCGACACGCGACGGCGGCACCGTCGTCTTCTTCTCGATGGCCACCTCGTTCCCCGCGGCGGCGCTCGGCGCCGAAGGGCTGCGCGCCGACGTCACCATGCTGATCGGCAACGGCTACCAGCCCGGCCACGCCGACCAGGCCCTGGACCTGGTGCGCACCGAGCCGGGAGTACGGGACCTGTTCGCCCGCAGACTCGCACCGTCGCACGCCGACACCGCCGTCCGCCCCGCAGCCACCGCCGTCCGCCGGCCCGCGGCCACCGCAGGCAAGCTCGGCCTCGACCCTCACCTGGTGGAACGGGCGAGGAAGCTGGCCGTGCGCGCCGGGCGCCCGGTGGTGGACCTGGCCCGGTCCCACACCACCGTGGCCGTGGAGCGGGCCGCGCTGCGGCTGGCAGGGCTGTCCGGTGCCGACGCCGAGGGCATCCCCTGGGTCAACCGGCTGGTGGACGCGGTGCGGGACCAGGTCGGTCTGGAACACGGGGTGGCGCTGCCGGTCTGGCACGCGCTGCGCGACGGGCCGAGCCGCGACCTCACCGAGCTCGCCGCCCGCGCCACGGCCCGGGACGTGTCCTTCCGGCTGCCCGAGGGCGCCGCCGCCGAACACGCCGTACGCGACGCCCGCCGGGCCATGGCCAAGGGCCTCGCGGTCATCGACGGACGCCGCCGGGAACGCGAGCGCCTGATCCAGGAGTGGGGCGAGCCGCGCGGACCGCTCGTCTATCTGATCGTGGCCACCGGCGACATCCACGAGGACGTCCGGCAGGCCGTGGCGGCGGCCCGCGGCGGGGCCGACGTCATCGCCGTCATCCGCTCCACCGGCCAGTCGCTGCTCGACTACGTGCCCCACGGCGCCACCCGCGAGGGCTACGCCGGCACCTACGCCACCCAGGAGAACTTCCGCCTGATGCGCGCCGCCCTCGACGAGGTCTCGGCGCGGCTCGGCCGCTACGTCCGCCTGACCAACTACGCCTCCGGACTGTGCATGCCGGAGATCGCCGTACTGGCGGGCCTGGAACGGCTCGACATGATGCTCAACGACTCGATGTACGGCATCCTCTTCCGCGACATCAACCCGCTGCGCACCTTCGTCGACCAGCGGTTCTCCCGCCAGCTGCACGCCCGCGCCGGCATCGTGATCAACACGGGCGAGGACAACTACCTCACCACCGCCGACGCGATGCGGGCGGCCCACACGGTCACCGCCAGCCAGCTGCTGAACGAGTACTTCGGCAAGGAGGCCGGACTCACCGACGCCCAGCTCGGCCTGGGGCACGCCTTCGAGATCGACCCGGACCTGCCCGACTCCTTCCGCATGGAACTCGCCCACGCGCTGCTCGCCCGCGAACTGTTCCCCGACGCCCCGCTCAAGTGGATGCCGCCGACCCGACACATGACCGGTGACGTCTTCCGCGGGTATCTGCTCAACGGGTTCTTCAACCTGGCCGGGGCGCTGACCCGGCAGAACATCCTGCTCGTCGGCATGATGACCGAGGCCGTCGTCACCCCCTTCCTCTCCGACCGCGACCTGGCGCTGCAGAACGTCCGGTACGTGCTGGACGCCGCCGGCTCCCTGGAGGAGGACTTCCGGCCGGCCCCCGGCGGTGTCATCGCCCGCCGCGCGGACACGGTGCTGCGCGAGGCCGTCGACCTGCTGGAGGGGCTGTGCGACCGCGGCCTGCCGGCCGCCATCGCCGAGGGCACGTTCGGCGGCATGCGCCGTCCCGCCGACGGCGGCCGCGGCCGGGACGGGCTGGCCGAACGCGCCCCCGGCTACCGCAATCCCGCCATCGAACTGCTGGAGGGGTCCCGGGACCCCGAACCGGAAGGAGAAGACCGGCGATGAACACCCCCGCAGGGCCGCCGCCCGCGGTCCGTCCCTACGGCGACACCACCGACGACGGCATGGTGCAGCTGTCGTTCACCCTCCCCCTGCCGCACGGCCCCCTCGCCGAGGCCGCCGCCCTCCGACTGGCCCGTCTGATGGGCATGGAGCGCCCGCTCCTGGTCCACGCCCGGCCGGTGGGGGAGGAGTTCGCCTTCTTCGTCGTCTACGGCGCGGTCGTCCACCGGGTGGACCTGGACACCGTCGACGTCGTGGAACGGGAGTACCCGCTGCTGTCGGCCCAGGAGGTCGACGAGACCGTCCACCAGGGCCTGGGCCGCGAGCTGGTCGTGGTCGGCGCGTGCATCGGGACGGACGCGCACACCGTCGGCATCGACGCCATCCTCAACATCAAGGGCTTCGCCGGGCAGAAGGGCCTCGAGTACTACCACTCGATGCGCGTGGTCAACCTCGGCGCCCAGGTCGCGGTCGCCGACCTGGTCCACCGGGCGGTGAGCGAGCGCGCCGACGCCGTCCTCGTCTCCCAGGCCGTCACCCAGCGCGACGCGCACCTGACCAACGTACGCGAACTCAGCGCCGAACTGGACGCGGCGTTCGCCGGGAGGCGCCGGCCCCTGCTGGTGGTGGGCGGACCGCGCTTCGACCCGGCCATGGCCGCCGAACTGGGCGCCGACCGCGTCTTCGGACGCGGCACCACCCCCGACGACGTGGCCAGCTATCTCGCCCACGCCTCGACCGCCGAACGGGCCGCCCCGGCGGACGACAGGAGCGCCGTATGAGGCCACCGGAAGCGAGCGGTACCGCGGACCGGCTCGACGCCCGGTTCCGTACGGTCGCCGCCCGTGAGCCCGGCCGTACGGCCGTCACCGACGCCCGCGGTCCGGTCACCTACGGCCGACTCGCCGAGCAGGCCGACGCCGTCACCCGCGCCCTGCGCGGCCGGGTCACCCCCGGACAGCCCGTCGCGTTGCGGGCCGGGCGCTCGTGGTCCGCACTGGCCGGACTCCTGGGCATCCTGGGCGCCGGAGCCTCCTACCTGCCGGTCGACCCCGGGTATCCGCGGGACCGGCAGCGCCATCTGCTCGACGACTCGGGCGCCCGGCTGGTCCTCGCCGAAGGGCCTCCGGCACCGGGGGAGTCCCCGCTCGCCGAGGCGGGACCGCTGGTCCTCACCTCGCGGCCGCCGGCCCCCGGCGCCGCCGACCCGCCCGTCCTCCCCCCGGACACCGCCTACACCATCTACACCTCCGGCTCCACGGGCGCGCCCAAGGGCTGTGTCGTCGGGCACGCGCAGGTGCTGGCCCTGCTGGACGCCGCCGTGCCCCTGTTCGACGTCGGAGCCGACGACGTGTGGACGCTGTTCCATTCCTGGAGCTTCGACTTCAGTGTCTGGGAGATCTGGGGCGCCCTGCTGTACGGCGGCCGGGCGGTGGTCGTCGACCGGGACACCGCCGCCGACCCCGAGGCCTTCGCGGAGCTGCTGGCGGCCGAAGGGGTCACCGTGCTCAACCAGGTGCCCTCCGCCTTCGGCCAGCTCGTCACCGAGGCGGCGGCCGGCGGGGTGCGGCTGCCGGCCCTGCGCCATGTCGTCCTCGGCGGCGAGGCACTCGTGCCCGACGACGTACGCCGCTGGTGGGACGCGGGCACGGCACCCGCCGCGGCCGTCACCAACATGTACGGCATCACGGAGACCACCGTGCATGTCACCCACTGCACCCTCACGCCCGACATCCTGCGCGAGGCCGGTCCCGGACGGACCCCGATCGGACGGCCGCTGGACCACCTGACCGTCGAACTCCGCGATGAACAAGGGCAGTTGGTGGATCCGGGGCAGCCCGGTGAACTGTGGGTCGGCGGGGTGGGGGTCAGTCACGGCTACCTCGGCCGCAGCGCCCTCACCGCCGAACGATTCCCTCCGGCACCGGACGGCACGGGCCGCCGCTACCGCAGCGGTGACTGGGCCGTCGCCGACGCCGACGGTCGGCTCTTCTACGCGGGCCGGATGGACGGCCAGGTCAAGCTGCGCGGGTTCCGCATCGAACTCGGCGAGATCGAGACGGAGTTGCGCGCCATGCCCGGCGTCGACGGTGCCGCCTGCCTCGTCGACGACAGCGGCCGTACACCGGTGCTCGCCGCCTACCTGGTCGCCGACCGGGACGAACTGCCCCCGCACCAGGTGCGCGAGCACCTCGCCCGGCGACTCCCCGCGCACATGCTTCCGCAGCGACTGCGCTACCTCGACCGGCTGCCGCTCACCCCGCACGGCAAGCTGGACCGTACGGCGCTGGTGGCCGTCTCCGGCGCCCGCCCGTCCCCGGGGCCGGTCCGCACGACAGAGACCCCCTGACCCACCCACCCATGACGGCGGAGGGCGCCGACGGGAGTTCCCCGTCGGNCCCTCCGCCGTCATGGGCCGGAGCGGATCTACGCCTGCGCCAGGCCGGGGTCGCTGTGCCAGGAGACCTGAAGGGCCAGCAGCATGAGGTGCGCCCGGTTGCTGACCCCCGCCTTTCCCCGGATTCTGCGCAGATAGGTGTCCACGGTGTGCGGACTCAGATTCATTCTGCGCGCGATGGAGGCATACGTGTGTCCCTCGGCGAGATGGCCGAGTACTTCGAGCTCACGGTCGCTGAGCTGTTTCAGTGTTTCGACGGCGAACGGACGCACAGGTGTGCCTTTCTCAGTGAGGACGAGAGCCTCGGGGCCGAGCCTTCGCCGGCGGGACGGTCAGGACTGCCCGGCGCGTCTCGCGCGCGTCGCCGCGCCGGACCGCGGTGAGGCGGGTTAAGGTGCGCCGTGATCGGGGGACGACACGGTGGGGGTGCGAGCCGAGTGCTGACCGTCTGCCCGATTCCGGGGCGGTGCGCCGACCTGGGCTCGCCGGGCTCGTCGAGCCGCGTGCGGACCGGTTCAGCCGCCCACCCTGCCCCATCCGCTGTCGCCGTCCGTGGAGATGCCGCCCGCTGCGGTGACCACGACGTCGGTGGAGCGACGGCCCCATCCGCTGTCGTCGTCCGTGTCCTCCGTGCCGGCGAGCACGGAATGCGTGGCCGCTTCGGGTGTGGGCGCCGACACGGTGTGGACCGCTCCCATGAAGCCGGCGAACGCGATGCACGCGAGGGCGGACGCTGCGGCGGTGGCACGGAAGGACTTCATGGGGGCACTCCTGGTTCTGATTTCTTGAACGGAACCGGTAGTTCCGTGTATTCGATCTCCGGTGCCCTCAAGACTTCAGTGCCGACGGTCGTCATGACCAGCGGCCGAGGTGCTCACCAAGCTGTCCCGCAGCAAAGGGAACAGGGGATGTAATGTTCATATCAGATAGTAACCGGGCAATCGACCCACCTGTACGACTCAGTGACAGGGAGTCCGCCCTCTACCGATGGGTGGCGGCGAACGAACGCATGGACGCGGAGTGCGCGGCCCGGGAACTGGGCCTCACCCGCGACGAGGTGGTGCGCGGCGTCGGCTCCCTGACCGAACTCGGGCTGCTCAAAGCCGACTTGGACGACCCGGCGCGGCTGCGCCCGGTCGATCCGGACCTGGTGGCCGCGGCGGTGACCATCTCCATGGAGGCCGCGATCCGCACCCAGCAGGCCGAACTGCATCGCATCCGGGACCAGTTCGCCGATCTGCGCGGCCACTACCGGGACAGCCTCAGCCGGGAGTCCGTCGATCTGGAGGTGATCCCCGGACTGGGGGAGGTACGGGCCGCCCTCAACCGGGCCGCCGAGGAGTGCACCGAGGAGATGCTCACCAGTCAGCCCGGCGGGAACAGGCTTCCCGAAGTCCTCCAGGAGGCACTGGCCCGTGACACCGCGATACTGTCCCGCGGGGTGCGGATGCGCACGCTCTACCACCACACCGCACGCTTCAACGGACCCAGCCAGGCCTATGTCGCCATGGTGTCCGCCCTCGGTGCCGAGTACCGCACCGCGCACGAGCTGTTCGGCCGGCTGATCGTCTTCGACCGCAAGGTGGCCTTCATCCCCGAACGCGGCGGCACCTGGGGCGCGGTGGTGATCCGGGAACCCTCCGTCGTCCACTACCTGTGCGAGATGTTCGAGCAGGCGTGGACGCAGGCCGCGCCGTTCTCCGACGCCGCCGCCGACGGCCTGGAACTCGTCGCCAAGGACATCCACCGGACGATCGTGCGGCTGCTCGCGGCCGGCCTGAAGGACGAGAGCATCGCGCGCCGGATCGGCATGTCCCTGCGCACCGCCAGGAAACACATCGCCGACATCATGGAGACCCTCGGGGCCGAGAGCCGCTTTCAGGCCGGGGTCCTCGCGGCGCAGCAAGGACTCCTCGACGACGCCCCGGAGGCCGGTTCCACGGACTGAGGCCGAGCACACCCCGCCGGAACGTCCGGGGACACCGCCCGCGGGGCGACGGGCCGCCACCGCTTCGGTACCGTGAGTCCGGGACTCCCGCAACTCGCGTCGTGTGCAGCAGAGTTCCTGCAAACCGCAGGCGCGAGCCGGGGCCACGGCACCGCCCGCCCTCGCGGTCATGTGGCGCGACGGCAGACCTGCCCCTCCCGGGATGTCCCGTGTACCACGTACGGGCCGTCCGCGCGTGAACTACGGCACGCGGGACGCTGCGGGTGCGATGCGGAGCGGAGCGGGACGTGGACTACGAGGGAGACCGCGGCAAGGGCAAGGCCGGTCTGGAGCTCCTGGTCAGGGATCTGGCCCTGTGCCTGTCGGTCCACCGCGACAGGGGACCGGCCATGGTGTGGCCGGACGGTGTCGACGCCGTGCTGTCGGGGGACGGCGGCGTACGGCGCGGGCGCGAGGGCCCGCGACGGGAGCCGGACGGCGTGGCCGCCGGGACGGCGAAGCTGACCTCGAGCCTCGGTGAACTGCTGGGCTGCCGGGTCGGGAGTTCGTATCTGACCCTGCCCACCGGCACGCGGAACGCCGGCAACACGGCCGCGACCGACCTTGTGTTCCTGCCGGTGCGCGGCAGCTGCGGAGGCCGCGTCGAACCGGCACCTCCCGGACGGGCCCGTGCCGTACTGGACCGCCCCCTGGAACTGCGTCTGAGGGTGGGTGAAGCCCTCTACGTGCCGTACGGCTTGGGCTACGAGCTCAACCAGGCGCATGCGCCCTGCACACTCCTCGTCCTCGCACTGCACCCGCCGGTCTGGTGACCCGGCACACCGGTCACCGGTCCGGTACGGCGTCGGCGGCCATGGCCCGCAGCAGGCTCGCGGGACGGATGTCGGTCCAGTGCTCGCCTATGTAGGCCAGGCAGTCCTGGCGCGAGCCCTCCGGCCGGGCCACGGTCCAGCCCGCCGGCACCTCGGCGGACGCAGGCCACAGGGAGTGCTGGTTCTCCTCGTTGACGAGGACGAGGAAGGCGCCGTCCGGGTTGTCGAAGGGGCCGCTCACGATGGTGTTCCTCCTCGTGCCGGGACTGGGTGCGGTGAGCTCACCCACCCGCCGCAGATGATTTCCCCTGCGGGCTTTCCGCTCAAGTCACGGGATGACGCGACAAGGCGCACAGGGTGTTCCCGAGTTGCGTACGGCGTACTCACTTACGTACAGTAATACAGCGTACGAGGTACTCACTTATTGGCGAACTGGAGGAGACGTGGATTCACCCATCGTGTCGGCCCGGGGCCTGCGGAAACGCTTCGGTGACGTCGAGGCGCTGGCCGGCCTGGACCTGGCCGTGCCGCCCGGCACCGTCTACGGACTGCTCGGACCGAACGGCGCGGGCAAGAGCACCGCCGTCCGGATCCTCAGCACGCTGACCCTCCCCACGGCCGGGCGCGCCACCGTCGCCGGCTTCGACGTGGCAGAACACCCCGGCAAGGTCCGCGAAGCCATCGGGCTGGCCGGGCAGTACGCGGCCATGGACGAGAAGCTGACGGGCCGCGAGAACCTGCGGGTCTTCGGCAGGCTGGCCCGGCTGGGCCGACGCGGCGCCCGGCGGCGCGCCGACGAGCTGCTGGAGCGGTTCGAGCTCACCGAGGCAGCCGACCGGCAGGTCGGCACCTACTCCGGCGGCATGCGGCGACGCGTCGACCTGATGGCCAGCCTGCTGCGCGCGCCGTCCGTCCTCTTCCTGGACGAGCCCACCACCGGACTCGACCCGCGCAGCCGCCTGGAGATCTGGGCCGTCGTGCGCGAACTGGTCGCGGCCGGCACGACCGTGCTGCTCACCACCCAGTACCTCGAGGAGGCCGACCGACTCGCCTCGGCCGTGGCCGTGATCGACCGCGGGCAGGTGATCGCCGAGGGCACCCCGGCACAGCTCAAGACCCGGATCGGCAGTCACATCGACGTCGAGGTGAGCAGCGAGGACGACGTCGCGGAGGCCATGGCCGTCCTCGAGCGGATGACCGGAGGACAGCCGTGGGCCCAGGACCTGAGCATCGTCACGGGCGTGCACGGCAAGGCGCCGTCGGTGCCGCGGATCGTGCGCGAACTCGACGCGGCGGGGGTGGCCATTCAGGACGTCGGAGTCCGCAGGCCCAGCCTCGACGACGTCTTCCTCACTCTCACCGGCCGCCCCGTGGAGGAGTCCGCGGAGCGGCGGACCGACGAACACCCCGAGCAGCGGAAGAAGCAGGAGGCGGCAGCGTGATCGTCCTGGCGGACAGTCTCACCCTGGTCGAGCGCAAACTCCTCCAACTGCGGCATCAGCCCGGCACCCTTGTCGCGATGCTGGTGATGCCCGCGGTCATGGTCGTCCTCTTCGGCTATGTCTTCGGCAGTGCCATCCGGGTTCCGGGCGACGGGAACTACCGCGAGTACCTCATGCCCGGCCTGTTCGTGATGACCGGCATGTTCGCGCTGTCCTCGGCGATGGTGGACGTCGCCGCCGACCAGAGCCGCGGGGTGACGGACAGGCTGCGCTCGATGCCCACCTCCCGCATGGCGGTGCCTGTCGGCCAGACGGGCGCGGACGCCGTCACGGGACTGTTCGGGCTGGTCATCCTGCTGGCCTGCGGGCTGGCCGTCGGCTGGCGCGTGCACGACGGCCTCGGCCGCGCCGCGGCCGCGGTCGGTGTCCTGCTCCTCTTCCGCTACACCATGTCCTGGGTCGGTACGTACCTGGGGCTGCTGCTGCCGTCGGAGCGGACGGCCGACTCGCTGTCGCCCCTCACCCTGCCCCTCAGCATGCTGTCCAACGCGTTCGTGCCGACGGACGGCATGCCGGCCTGGCTGCGGGCGATCTGCGAATGGAACCCGGTCAGCGCCGCGGTCGCCGCGTGCCGGAAGCTGTTCGGCAACCCCGGGGCACCCGCCGCGGACGGCTCGTGGCCGCTCACCCACCCGCTGACCGCGACCCTGCTGTGGACCGCGGTGCTCCTGGTGGTCTTCGTCCCGCTCTCGGTACGGCGCTTCGCCCGCGCCGGCCTGTGAACCCGCGCCCCGGAGCGGTTCAGCAACACGTGCGTTCTCAGGAGCGCTCCGGCGGCTCGTTCCCCGGGGGGCCGGACAGGGTCGGGAAACGGGCCTCGACGCCGTCCAGCAGGATGGCGAGGCCGGCCTCGAACTTCTCGTCGTGGCCGCCGTGCCGTGCCTCGTGGACCAACCGCTCCAGGTACGGAAAGCGGCCGGTGGCCAGCAGTTCGGTCATGTACGGCCCCATCCGCTTCTGCCAGGCCGCGCGATCCTCCCCGGAGCGCAGGGCCGCTTCCCGCTCCGCGGTCTCGGCCTGGCTGGCACCCGTGACCCAGTGCCGGATCAGGTTCACGACGTGGACCATGTCGTCGATGCTCAGTCCACGGCCGTCGACGAGGGCGAGGTCGCGCTCGTTGGCACTGAGCAGGTTGGGGCCCATGATCGGCCTGCCGGCCATGGCGTGCGCCAGCCAGGGGTGCCGGAGCAACGTCTCCCGGTACCGGCGGGCGAACGTGGCCAGATCCGCACGGACGTCCCCGGTCGGCTCCTGCTCCTCGAAGCCGAGGGCCTGGTCGATCACCACGGCGTACAGGTCTTCCTTGTTCGGCAGATACCGGTAGAGCGTCATCGCGCCGGTGCCTAGTTCCTTGGCGATGCGCCGCATCGTCACCGCCTCGATGCCCTCGCCGTCCGCCAGCGCGATCGCCACCTCGGCGATGCGCTCACGGCTGTACGCCGGAGCCGGTCCCCTCGCCCCTCTTTCCCGCCGCAACCAGATGATCGGATTCGGATCGCTCATGCGCCGATGGTAATCGCGTACAGCGTCCTCGATTACAGCTGGAAGCCGGAAAAGGGTTGGACGGGGTGGTGCGCGGGCTTGTAGCTTGCGGTGGACCGTGACACCGCCCGAGGAGGTGAGACCCATGAACGCTGTATCGATGTGGGTGCTCCGCCTTCCCGTCACGATCGGGCGATCGACGTAGGTGTCGCCGGGAGCGCCTCGCCAACAAGGCACTCCCGAAAGGCAACACCCATGCACTCTCCCATGTTCGACGTGATCATTGCCGGGTGCGGGCCGGCCGGCGCGATGCTGGCCGCCGAGCTCAGGCTGCACGATGTGCGGGTACTCGTTCTGGAGAAGGAAACCGAGCCCGTGTCGTTCGCCCGCATCGTCGGTCTGCACATTCGCAGTATCGAACTGATGGCGATGCGCGGACTGCTGGATCGCATTCGCGCACACGGACGACAGCGTCCGGCCGGCGGATTCTTCGCCGCCATCGACAAACCCGCACCCCAGGGCCTGGATTCCGCGCACGCCTATCTGCTGGGCATGCCGCAGCCGGTCATCGTTCGCCTGCTCGAAGAACACGCGACCCAACTGGGTGCGCAGGTCCGCCGAGGTTGTGCGGTGGCCGATGTCGAGCAGGACGACGAGGGGGTGACCGTCGAGCTGGCCGACGGCGAACAGCTGCGTTCGCGCTATCTCGTCGGCTGTGACGGCGGGCGCAGTACGGTGCGCAAACTGCTCGGCGTCGGCTTCCCCGGCGAGCCCTCGCGGACCGAGACGCTGATGGGCGAGATGGAAGTGGGTGTGCCGCAGGAGGAGATCGCCGCCAAGGTGACCGAAATCGGCGAGACCGACAAGCGATTCTGGCTCAGGCCCATGGGCGAAGGGACGTACAGCGTCGTGGTTCCCGCCGCGGGAGTCAGCGATCGCGCGCAACCACCCACCCTCGAGGATTTCAGACAGCAGCTGCGCACCGTCGCCGGAACCGATTTCGGCGTGCACTCCCCGCGTTGGTTGTCCCGCTTCGGGGATGCCACCCGGCTGGCCGAACGCTATCGGGTCGGGCGGGTGCTGCTGGCCGGCGACGCGGCCCACATCCACCCGCCCACCGGCGGACAGGGCCTCAACCTGGGCGTTCAGGACGCGTTCAACCTCGGCTGGAAACTGGCCGCACACATCCGCGGCTGGGCGCCGGAAACACTGCTGGACACCTACCAGGCCGAACGCCGTCCGGTCGCCGAGGACGTGCTGGACAACACCCGCGCCCAGATGGAACTGCACTCCACCGAACCGGGCCCGCAGGCCGTGCGCAGGCTGCTCACCGAACTGATGGACTTCGACGAGGTGAACCGCCATCTCATCGAGAAGATCACCGCGATCGGCATCCGCTACGACTTCGGCGAAGGCCCCGACCTGCTCGGCCGCCGCCTGCGCGACATCGACGTGAACCAGGGCCACCTCTACGGTCTGCTGCATCGTGGCCGCGGGCTGCTGCTGGACCGCACCGAACGCCTGACCGCCGGCGGCTGGTCGGACCGGGTCGACCACCTCGCGGATCCCACCGCGGCACTGGATGTTCCGTGCGTCCTGCTACGCCCCGACGGCCACGTCGCCTGGATCGGCGACGATCAGCAGGACCTGGACGCCCACCTCTCCCGCTGGTTCGGCAAGCCCGCCAACTGATATCGCCCGAACACCCGAAAGGCCCGTGTTCAGACAGTCTTGATCGTGCCGCCGTCGATGACGTAGGTGACGCCGGTGATGTTTCCGGCCACGTCGGACAGGAGGAACGCGGGCCGCCACCTCTTCGGGTTGAGCGCCGCCTCAGGGTCCGGACGGTGGTGAGTCGATGAAAACCGCCCGCGCGCTCTCATCGGGGGCGACACTCGCCTCCGCGACCAGTTCCCCGTCGGCGGACCAGATGCCCGAACGGCCGGACGTGCGGTCGAACCCGCCGCCGGTCGGACCCGCGAAGGCCGCTGTGACGACCCACACACCGTGGTCGGCTGCGACCCGGCGGGCGCGCTCGCCGTGGACCTCAGCCTCGTGATCCGCGTGGACAACCCCGGCCGCATACCCGTCGATCCCCAGCGCGGCCGTCTTCGCGGCATGCTCAGGGATACCCGTGTCGCGGCAGACGGCGAGCCCCAGCCGCCACCCGTCCACTTCGATCACGGCGGGCTCCCCCGGCACAAAGCGGGCGGCCTCGCTGCCGTGCAGATACACCTTCCCGTAAGCCACCCGCGCGCCCTCGCCGTCCACAGCCAGGATGCCGATACGAGGACCCGGCACAGGCGCGCCGACCAAGGCAAGCGTCCCCGTCTCCGCGCAGGCGGCGACGATCGGAGCCAGCCGTTCATCGTCCGGAACGACCGGCACCGCGTCCAGCTCGTATCCCGTCAGCGACATCTCGGGGAAGACCACCACCCGCGCGTCCGCCGCCCGAACGGCCTCCGCATGAGCCACCGCGTTGGCCGTCACGTCGTAGGCCGTGCACCTCGGCTGCGCCACCGCGATGCTCAACGGCTGCTTCACCCCGAACTCCCCTCGTCGCATCCCACGAGCACCCTACAGAGCGGCCACACAGCGCTCCCCGGCGTCGTCACCCGGAGTCGACTGTGGTGCGGGGTCTGCGAGCGCGGTCAGAACCAGTGCAGGCAGTGCGGGGAGCGCTCGGCGCGGAAGAGCGCGTCAGCGAGAGCGGCAGCTCCTGGGCGGTGGGCCCGGATGTGTCCGGCACGTACGAGCGTGCTCGGGGCGGTGCCGCCGAGGTAGACGGAACCCAGGTCGCCGATGTCCAGGGACAGGTCGGGTTCCCGGTCCGTCGGGACGCAGTCGGCCTTGCCGTCCCGGATGGTCAGCAGGTAACGGTCGTGTTCGCCGAGGAACGGGTCGTCGATGTCGAGGACGAGCTCGCCGTCCATGAACCAGCCGCGCGCGGCCAGCGCACGCGGGACGTCCAGCAGCCGTACCCAGAGCCAGTCCATGGCGCCGCTCACCTCGCCGGCGCGGAAGTCCGCGAACTGCCAGCGCAGCGGGTGGTCGGGCGGGACGTGCCGGAAGACGACCCGAGAGACCAGGTCGTGTCCGAGTACGAACCGGGCCAGGGCCGTGAAGACGGCGTCGTCGGTGGCGATGGTCTCGTCGACCGTCAGGGCGCCGGACTCGATCGAGTAGCTGGCGTACCCGTCCGGGACGCCGGCTGCGTCACGGTGGACAGCGACGTAGCGCGGAGCCGGCGAGATCGGGGGCTGCCCCGCGCGCAGGGCCCACCAGCGGTGCGGCCGGGACAGCGCGCCGGGCTGGGCGCGGCGATAGCGGTCGTAGACCTCTTCCAGAATCTCTCCGCACTCGGCCCGACGCAGGACCTCGACCGAGCCGTTGTCCGAGCCGGTCGCTGGTGCGCCGGCCACTGCGCGCGCCCGGGGAACGGCGAGGGCGGCCTCGTGGCGCGGTACCGTCAGCCGCGCCGTGTACGTCGCCGGTCCGTAGCCGAACCTGCCGTAGATCGTGGCCTGAGAGGACAGCAGCACGGAAAGGAACTCCCCGCGGGCCCGCAGCTCGGTGAGCTGATGCCGCATCATCGCGCGGAGCACGCCCTGGCGCCGGTGCGAGGGCAGGACGCCGACGGCGGTCACCCCGGCGGCCGGGACGAGGGTCTCTCCGGGCAGGGTGAGCTCGAAGGAGTGCGTGGCGGCGGTGCCGACGGGCCGCCCGTCGGCCGTCAGGGCGAGCAGGCAGCGGTCCGTTTCGAGCGCCGACCACCAGAGCCCGCCGCCCTCGATCGGGGTTTCCGGGAAGCGCCCGAACGCGGCATGGACGGTGTCGACGAAGACGTCGAGATCCTTGTCGGTCGTGGGACGGATCTCCATCGCTGCCGCTGCCTCCTCGGGACACCGCACCACGACTCGTGGTGTCTGGCCACAGTGCAGCGTCAACGCGTGGCCGGGGCAAGCGAATTACGGCAGGGCCCGCAGCCGCGTCGACGGCCGCCGCTTGAACACGGGCGCACGTCCCCCCGTACTCGACTGCGACGAGCCCATGGGCAATCGGGCCGCCACGCTCTTGGACAAAGGAGGCACCCTTCGTGCACAGAGTCCCTGCCGCCGCCAGTACGACGACCGACCGTGTCGCCACGCACAGGCGTGGATCGCGGTGGTTGAGCAGGAAGTTCCTTGCCCTCTTCCTGGGCATCGCGACGGTGCTGGGCGGCGCCGCCCTCGTGGTTCCGCAGTTCCAACGGCAGGCCGAGGCCGTCGACGAGGTCACCGACGTGCGCTGGGATCTGGCCGACGGCGTCGCCGGCTACAACAACATGATCAACGCGGTGCGTCAGCGGGCCACCGGGGGACAGGTGCTGCGTGAGGGCGTGCTCGAGGTCGACCCCAACAGCAGCGACACCTTCACCGTCAACATCCGTGACAGCCGCGCCGCCGGACCGTCGACGGGCGGCGACAGCCTGGTCCGGCTGATCGTCCGGGCACGGGACCTCTTCGTCGTCGGGTGGCTGTCGGGCACCGATCCCAAGCTGCCCGTCTTCTACTTCAAAGGGGATGACGTCGGCTACCGGGGGCCCGGCGACAACCAGCCCGTCACCAACCTGTCCTACAACGGCAGTTACACCGACCTTGAGCGCGAGGCCGGACGAGCCCGCGACGGCATCACACTCAACTCCGCAGCCTGGGCGAACGCATGGACCACGCTCCGCGACGCGGCGACCACTTCGCAGCGGGACCAGGCCCGGTCGATGATGCTGTTCATCATGGCGGTCGCGGAGGGCGCGAGGTTCGACCCCGTCCAGACCGCTTTCGCGCAGTCCTTCGGGGACGCCGGCTCGCACACGGTCACCCCTGCCGAGGCATCCCTCATGCTGAACTGGGGCAAGGCGTCACAGCAACTGGTCGACAGTCTCAACAACGCCACACCGATCAACTTCACCATCGACGACCCGGCGACCCCGGAGGTCGACTTCGAGGCGACTACGATCAGCACCATGGCCGCGATCCTCGCGATCGCCCTGCTGCAGAACAGTCAGTGAACCCCTCGATTCGGGGCGCGATGCCTACGCCACCGCCGTCACCCGGGTGACGGCGGTCGGGAGTACCGGGTCGGCGTAGTAGGTGATCAGGCGGTGGGCGGCGTCCCCGTGGCAGGCAGACACGCCACCACCGTCGCGGCCTGCGCGACCGCGGCACCGTCCTGCGTCATCCTCAGGAATCAGCCACCTTCGCCGGACTCTCCCCGGACGCGCCTCGCCACGGCTGCTCGCAAAGACCGTTCTTCGGCTCCACGGGGCGCGTGCGCCTCGCACCGGCCCACGCATCCGTGGGCGAAGCGCGTGCCGGACTGCCGCCGAGGGCCGTCGTGGTCCGTTCGGAGTGGCCGGCCTGCGCCCCTCGTGCGCTGCTTGGCCGGTCACGGGGGCGGCGCCCATCGCTCGTTCAGGCAGGCCGTTTGCTCATTGTCGCCGTGCTCGGCCACCGGAAGGCTGACGTGCGTCGGTGAAGGACAGCGGCGGCCCGTCCGGCGGGACGTCGCGCGCTGAAACGAGGTGAGCATGGGTGTTGTGCAGGGCCGGCGCGCCGGTCCGGCAGGCTATGCCCGGCGGATCATGTCGCAACTGGCCGCCGCCCCGGACCGCCCTGCCGTGCACTGGCGTGGCGGGGCCGTCTCGGCAGGGGAGTTCGCTGCGGCCGTGACCGGCGCGGCACGCACCCTGCGTGGACTCGGCGTGGGTGGCGGCAGCATCGTCGCGATCCTGGTCGCGCCCAACAGCCCCGACATGCTCATCGCGCGCTACGCGGCCCACCTCCTGGGCGCCGCCGTCTGCCACCTGCGGTCCGCCAACCCCGGCTCGGCGGTTCCCGTGCTGTCCCCCGATGCGCAGCTGCGGATCCTGCGGGACAGTTCGGCCGACGTGCTGTTCACCGACGCCGGGAATGCCGGACGCGCACGGGCGCTGTCCGGGCGGGTGGAGCGCCGCCTGCTGGTCACGGGTTTCGGTGCCGGGGCGCTCGGATGCGTACCCGCCGACCCCGAGCCCGCGGATGCAGTGGACCTCGACGCGCTCACGCCGGCGGATCCCCGGGCGCTCGCCGCGATCGTGTTCACGAGCGGAAGCACCGGTCGCCCCAAGGGAATCCGCCTGTCGATGCGCGCCTGGGACAGTGCCGTCGAGGCTACGGCGGCGTCGGTGAGCGAGCCCGACCCGCGGATTCTCGTCGTCACCCCGCTGAGTCATACGGCCGGCCCGATGGCCGACGCGGTCCTCTCCGTCGGCGGAACCGTCTTCCTGCATGAGGAGTTCGATCCCGCGAGGGCCCTGCGCGCCGTTGCGGAGCACGGGATCACCCGCACGTTCATGGCCACGGCCCACCTGTACCGGGCGGTGGACCACGCCCGGGCCGAGCCGGCCGATCTGTCCTGCCTGCGACAGTTGATCTACAGCGGCAGCGCCGCCGCGCCCGCGAGGATCGAGGAGGCGGTGAGGGTCTTCGGGCCTGTGCTGGTGCAGGGCTACGGGACCACCGAGGCCGGCCGGATCACCATGCTCGACCCCGGCGGGCACCAGGATCCGTACCTGCGTTCGACGGTGGGCCGTCCCTTCCCGGAGACCGAGGTCAAGGTGTGTGATCCCCGCTCCGGCGACGAGCTGGCCGTCGGCCGGATCGGTGAGGTGTGGGCGCACTCACCGCATGTGATGGACGGGTACCTGGCAGATCCCGCGCTGACCGCGGGGACCCTGCGCGACGGGTGGTGTCGCACGGGCGACATCGGACACCTCGACGAACGAGGCTGTCTCCACCTCCTGGACCGGGTCGCCGACATGGTCAAGACAGCGGGCGTCAAGGTCTATCCGGCCGTCGTGGAGCGGGAGATCGCCGCTCTCCCGGGCGTCGCGCACGTCGCCGTCTACGGCGTCCGCGACGCGGACCACGTCGAGCATGTGCACGCCGCGATCGTGCCGGAGACGGGGGCGCGGATCAGCCCCGACGCCGTCCGGGCCCACATCAGCACGGTCTTCACCACCACGCACGCCCCTGAGGAGATCAGGTTCCTCGAGGAGCTGCCGCTCAATGAATCGGGCAAGCCGGACAAACGGCGCCTGCGTCTGCTCGGATCCCCCGGCTGAGACACCGCACGGACCCTCTGGCCACTCTTCCGTCGGCCGCCGACGAAGGCTCGACGCCTTTCACCCGATGACTCACCCGATGCCCTTCACCCGACGCCGTTCACTCGACGCCTTTCAGCAGAAAGCGAGTTGGCACGATGACCCAGCATCTGGACTTTTTCACGAGCGAGATGAAGGAGTTCGCCGATCACAAGCGGTCCTTCCTGGAGATCGGCCGCCGCGCCGGACGTTTCCCCAGCGCGATCGCGCGGACCGGAACCGACGCGACGGACCTGGAGGTCAGCGTCTGGTGCAGCAACGACTACCTCGGCATGGGGCAGAACCCCGCGGTGCTGGAAGCGATGAAGACGGCACTCGAAGCGTTCGGCGCGGGCTCGGGCGGCTCGCGCAACATCGGCGGCACCAACCACTACCACGTACTGCTGGAGAAGGAACTCGCGGCCCTGCACGGCAAGGAAGCGGCCCTGATCTTCAGCTCCGGCTACACCGCGAACGACGGCGCCCTGACCGTCCTGGCCGGGCGCATGCCCGGCACGCTGGTCTTCTCGGACGAGCTGAACCACGCCTCGATCATCGACGGCCTGCGCCACAGCCGCGCCGAGAAGCGCATCTTCCGCCACAACGACGTGGCGCATCTCGAGGAGCTGCTCGCCGCCGCCGACCCGGCCCGCCCCAAGATGATCGTCCTGGAGTCGGTCTACTCCATGTCCGGCGACATCGCGCCGCTGCATGACGTCATCGCCGTCGCCGAACGCCACGGCGCGACGACGTTCATCGACGAGGTGCACGCGGTCGGCATGTACGGGCCGGAGGGGGCCGGCATCGCCGCCCGCGAGGGAATCGCCGACGACTTCACCGTCATCATGGGAACGCTGGCCAAGGGATTCGGCACCGCCGGCGGCTATATCGCCGGGCCCGCCCCGCTGATCGAAGCGGTCCGCAGCTTCTCGCGCTCCTTCATCTTCACCACCTCCCTGCCGCCGGCGCTCGCCGCGGGGGCGCTTGCCGCGGTCCGCCACCTGCGTTCCTCGGACGACGAGCGGATCCGGCTCCAGGACAACGCGCGGTTGTTGCACCGCCTGCTCGACGAGCAGGGCATCCCGTACGTCTCACCGATGTCCCACATCGTCTCCGTCTTCGTCGGCGACGACGTGCTCTGCCGGCAGGCCTCCGCCCTTCTGCTCGAGCGCCACGGCATCTACGTCCAGGCGATCAACGCGCCCAGCGTCCGGGCCGGCGAGGAGATCCTGCGGGTCGCCCCCTCGGCCACGCACACCCCGAGCGACGTCGAGAAGTTCGCCGAGGCGCTGGGCGGCATCTGGCAGGAGCTGGACATCCCCCGGACGCGGGCCGCGCACGCACGGTGACCCGTACACCCCTGGAGCACCCCGGACCACGTGTCCGGGGTGCTCCGTACAACGGCGAACGACGCGACGAGCACTGATGAGCGGAGGCCACATGTCCCTGTCGGTAGCGGCCATACTCGCCGAGTCGGCGGCCCGGCGCCCGGACCATCCGGCGGTCGTCTTCGGCGCGGAGGAAGTGACGTACGGGCAACTCTGGCTGAACGCCAGGAAGTACGCCTCGGCACTGGCCGGTCTGGGTGTCGGCCCCGGCGACCGGGTGGCGCTGCTGCTCGGCAACACACCCGAGTTCCCCATGGCCTACTTCGGCGTGCTGGCGCTCGGCGCGGTGGTGGTGCCCGTCCACGCGCTGCTCAAGGCGTCCGAGGTCGACTACGTCCTGCGTGACAGCGGTGCCACGGCCTTGGTCTGTGCCGGATCGCTGCTGTCGGAGGGGGAGCCGGGCGCCGAGGCTGCCGGGGTGCCGCTGGTCACGGTCGGGGCGGACGACGGCGCGGGCGCACCACGTCTCGACGTCCTTGCCGGGCAGGCGGCCCCGGTCGACGGCTGCGCGCCCCGCGAGCCGGGCGACCTCGCGGTGGTCCTCTACACATCCGGGACCACCGGCCGCCCCAAGGGCGCGATGCTGACGCACCGCAACATCACGATGAACGTCGACACCGCTCTGGTCTCCCCGTTCGACTTCCGGGCCGAGGACGTCCTGCTGGGCGCTCTGCCGCTGTTCCACACCTTCGGGCAGATCTGCGGGATGAACACCTGCTTCCGGGCCGGCGCCACCCTGGTGCTGATGGAGCGGTTCGACGCACAGCGCGCTCTCGAACTCATGACCGACAAGCGCTGCTCGGTTTTCATGGGCGTCCCCACGATGTACATCGCGCTCCTCGAAGCGGCCACGCGGGATTCCCGCCGGCCGCCGCTCGACCGCGCCTTCTCCGGCGGCTCGGCGCTTGCGGTCAAGGTGCTCGACGAGTTCCAGCGGGTGTTCGGCTGCCCCGTCTACGAGGGGTACGGCCTGACGGAGACGTCCCCGGTGGTCGCGTACAACCAGAAGGCCTGGCCGCGCAGGCCGGGCACGGTGGGGCTGCCGATCCGGGGCGTCGACGTCGAGATCGCCAGGGCCGATCTGGAGGGCCGGATCGAGCTGGTGCCGGCGGGCACGGTGGGCGAGATCGTCATCCGCGGCCACAACGTGATGGCCGGATACCTCAACCGGCCGGAGGCGACCGCCGAGGTGCTGGTGGACGGCTGGTTCCGGTCGGGCGATCTCGGCGTGAAGGACCAGGACGGCTATCTGTCCGTGGTGGACCGCAAGAAGGACATGGTGGTGAGGGGCGGGTACAACGTGTACCCCCGCGAGATCGAGGAAGTGCTCGCGCACCACCCGGCCGTCGCGCAGGTCGCCGTCGTCGGCGTGCCGCACGACGTCCACGGCGAGGAGGTGTGCGCCGTGGTGGTGGTGCGGCCGGGCACCCGGCCGGAGTCGTCGCTCGGCGCGCAGATCGTGGCCTGGAGCAAGGAACGGCTCGCCGCGTACAAGTACCCCCGCCGGGTCGAATTCGTCGATGCCTTCCCGCTCGGTCCCAGCGGGAAGGTCCTCAAGCGGGAGCTGACGGCCTTTCTCGGCACCCGGTCCTGATCCTCACCCCCGTCCTGATCCTCCCGCCGGCTGCCCGGTCCCGCTGTCCACAACACCTGTTGCACAGACAACACGTGTCGTGGAAAGATCGGTGCCGGACTCCTCGGAAGGGAACAGACACCCATGAGCAAGGACAATGCGGCGCCGCCGGTGGCCGCGGGCGACACCGATCGCATCGGCCCGGATCTCTGGTGGCTCACCGGCATCCTGGTGCTGGGAGGCTTCGCCACCCTGCTGGACAGCACGATCGTCAATGTCGCGGTCGGCACGCTCGCCAAGGAGTTCGAAGCCGGGCTGTCCGCCGTCCAGTGGTCCGTGACCGGCTATCTGCTGGCCCTGTGCATGACCATCCCGCTCAGCGGATGGGCGGTCGAGCGCTTCGGCGCCAAGCAGACCTGGCTGTTCTCGCAGGTGGTGTTCCTCGCCGGCTCGTTACTCGCCGGCCTGTCGTGGTCGGTCGAGAGCCTGATCGTCTTCCGCGTGCTCCAGGGCGTCGGCGGCGGCCTGGTGATGCCGGTCGGCCAGTCGCTGCTGGCCCAGGCGGCGGGGACCAAGCGGCTCGGCCGGCTGATGGGCATCGTCTCGATCCCCGCCATGTTCGCCCCGGTCGTCGGACCGACGCTCGGCGGAGTCGTCATCGACCACATCGGCTGGCGGTGGATCTTCTACCTCAACCTGCCCCTCGGCCTCGCGACCATCCTGCTGTCCCTCCTGAAGATCGACAACGTGGTCGCCCCGGGCGCGTCCCGGCTCGACGTCCTGGGTCTCGTGCTGCTCGCGCCCGGCCTGGGCGCCTTCCTGTACGGCCTGTCCGAGGTGGGCGAGAAGGGCGGCTTCGGCAACGACGCGACGATCGCCGGACTCGGCGTCGGGGCGGTACTGATCCTTGCCTTCTGCGGACACGCGCTGCGCACCCGCTTCGCGCCCCTGATGGATCTGCGGCTGTTCAGGGAGCGCAACTTCAGAAGCGGTACGTCGGCGACGTTCTTCCTGAGCATGGCGATGTTCGGCGCGATGATCCCACTGCCCCTGTACTTCCAGCTCGTGCGCGGAGCGGACGTCATGGAGTCCGGCCTCCTGCTGATGCCGCAGAGCCTCGGCTACTTCCTCGCCATCGTGGTGGTCGGAAAGCTCACGGCCGTTCTCGGGGCCCGCTCGGTCACGATCGCGGGCGTCTTCCTGGCAGTGGCCGGCACCATTCCGTTCGGGCTGATCACGGCCGACAGCAGCAAGGTCATGCTCTGCTCCGCCATGGTCGTACGCGGCTTCGGGTTCGGCGCGGCCATGCTGCCGTGCATGACCACGGCCTATTCGGGTCTGCGGTCCGCCTCGGTGCCGCACGCGACCAGCGCCTTCAACATCTTCCAGCGGATCGGCGCGTCCGTGGGCACGGCCGCGCTCGCCGTGGTGCTCCAGCAGCGGGCGACCAACGAACTGGACGGCCGGGCCGCGGGGTTGACCCAGGTCGTACCAGGCAGCGACATCGCCCACTCGCTGGCTGGCGCCTTCTCGGTCACCTTCTGGTGGGCCCTCGGGCTGACCGTGCTCGCGCTCCTGCCGTGCCTCGCTCTGCCCGGCAGGATGCCCCGCGGCGTGCCGTCGCCCGCCCCCCAGAGCCTGCAGACGAGCGAACCCGCGGTCTGACCCGGTGCACGGCTTGGGCCCGGCCCGCGTACGCGTGCNNNNCCCAAGCCGGTTCATTCGTCCGCCGGGCCGGCCGCCGGGTCCCTGGCAGCGGCCCGCTTGCGGGTTTCGCCCAGCCCGAGGAGCAGCAGCGCCAGCGAGGTGCCGGACCGGCCGAGCGCCGAGTGGTAGAGCCGCAGCACGGCGTTCTCCCGGGAGAGGTCGACGCCGGGCGCGCCGAGGTCCCGGCACAGGGAAGCGAGTTCCGCCGCCGCCTCGGTCCGCCGGAGGATCAGATCGATCAGCGACCGGTCCATCTCCTCGATGTGCGCGTGCTGCTTCACGATGCGCTCGTCGCCTGCCCGGACCCCGTTCACGTTCCCGCTCCGGGCAGCCGGACGAAGGCCTCTCCGCGCACGGTGACGGGACCGTTCTCGATCCGGACCGCGACGGCCAGACGGGCCCGGCGCACCGCCCCGTCCTCGTCGATCGCCGTGACACGAGCCGTGCAGCGAAGACGGGCATGGACCGGGGTGACCGCCGAGAAGCGGACCCGGAAGGACAGCAGGTCCTCGATCGGCACCCAGGTGGTGAGCAGCCGCCCGAGCAGTGCCATGGACAGCATGCCGTGAGCGATCACGTCGTCCAGGCCGGCCGCGCGGGCCGCGTCCGAGTCGATGTGGATCGGGTTGTGGTCGCCGGAGGCGCCCGCGAAGAGCGCCAACAGCGCTCGGCTGATGTGCCGCTCCGGCAGTTCGGGCAGTTCGGTGCCGACTTCGGCGGCCGCCAGGGAGAAGACGGTCATGGCCGCTCCTTCCCGGAGTCCGGGGAACGTACGGCTATCACCTGGTGGAGGTCCGCCACGGGCCCGCCGTCGGCGCCGGTCACCGCCGTGTCGCGTACGACGAACTCCAGCGCCCCGCCCTGGCGGGAGTAGACATCTGTGATCACCGGAGAGAAGGTGAGCGTCTCTCCCGCGTACGCCGTCCGGTGGTAGACGAATCCCTGTTCCACATGGAGCACCAGGGGCAGGTCCACGCCCATCTCGGCCAGCAGGTCCGACGGGTCCGCCAGATCGAGGCCGAAGAGGAAGGTCGCGGGCACCGGCAGGTCCGGATACCCGGCCCGCCGGGCGGCCGCCGGGTCGGTGAACACCGGCCCGGACGCCTCCACCACCTGGTTGAACATCCGCAGCCTGCCCCGCTCCACGTCCATCGTGAACGGTTCGGACCTGGTTCCCACGAAGCTCGGATCGATCACCGGATCACCGCCGGACGGCCCTTCTCCCGTGCCGCGTGCAGCAGTTCACGGTTGCGGATCAGCTTGCCGTTGCTGGTGCGCGGCAGCGCCGCGGCACTGAAGTGGAAAGCCTTGGGGATCTTGTGCGGGCTCAGCCTGCTCCGGCACCAGTCCAGCAACTCCCGCTTGGGCAGGTTGCCCTCGGCGACCAGGTGGGCCTCGATCGCCTCGCCGAAGACCACGACCGCCTCGCTGACGGCCGGGTGCCCCAGCAGCGCGGCCTCGACCTCCGTGAGGTCGACCTTGAGCCCGCCGATGGCCACCACGGAGTCGGCCCGCCCGTTGATCTCCAGCACTCCGGAGCCGGGCCGCAGCGAGCAGCGGTCGTACGTGTTCAGCCAGCCGTCCGTGTACCGCTCGGCACGGTCGGTGTGCAGGTACGGGTTCTCGGGCAGCCGCACCCGCAGCGTCCCGTCCTCGACGGCGGTCTCGACGCCCGGCGCGGGCAGCCCCACCGCCGGCGAGCCGTACTGCCCCGTCAGATCGGTCGCGATGATGCCGACCTCGGTCATGCCGTACGCCTGTCCCACCCGGACGCCGTACCGCTCCTCGAAGCGGACGAACACCTCGGACGACAGCGCCTCGCCGCCGGAGACGGCCAGTCGCAGGGCCGGTAACGGCGGCACCGCGGCGGGCCGGCTGAGCAGGTCGAAATGGACCGGCACCCCGAACACCGCGTCCACCGGGCGCTCGACCATCAGCTTCAGCAGTTCGTACGGCTGCGGTCGCGTGGCGAAGTGCAGCGTGACCCCGGTGAACAGCGCGTGCAGCACGCCGCCGATCAGGCCGAAGGAATGCGTCAGCGAGCTGAGCAGAAGCAGGCTCTCGCCACGCTTGGGCATGTCGGGGAGGCCCGCGAAGCGTTCCACCTCCGCGAGCAGCGACCGACCCGTGCGGCCGACCACCTTGGGCAGTCCGGTGGAGCCCGAGCTGAACTGGAGCAGACTGTGGTCGCTCTGCGCGGCCCGGCCCGTCGGGCGGCGCTCCACCACCACCTCGCACTCGTCCCGGAACACGGCCGTCGACCGACCGGCGGCGGGGGACGTCAGGTGGAACTGCGGCTCGCACAGCTCCAGCAGCCTGGTGGTCTCGGCGGCGGTCAGCCGCGGGTCGAGGAGCATGACCTGCGCGCCCGCGGACCACAGCGCGAACACCGACCAGAGCAGGGTGAAACCCGGCTGCACCTGGACGGCGACCGTGCTGCCGCCCCTGACCCCGTGCGCCCGGAGGGTGCCGAGTGCGCGCTCGGTCTCGGCCTGCAGCCTTTCGCGGGTGACCACGGTCTCACCGTGGGCCCACACCTCGTCGAAACGTTCCTTGTCCGACAGGAGAGCGGCGAGCCAGGCGCTGAAGTCCGTGGCGGCAGCCATCACGTCATCCTTCCCTCAGGATCCAGAGCGTGGTGTCGGGGACCGGCATCCCCGTGGGGGCGGATGCCGGCAGTTGCTCGCGCGTCGGTCACTTCTCGATGCAGAACTCGCCCACCGGCCAGCCGACATGACGTTTGTCGGTGGCGAGGTAGCCGAGCAGCTTGTCACCGGCCTTGAGTTCGGTGACGTTGAGCACCGCCGCGCCGGGACCCAGCACCCGGACGTGCCAGTCGTCCTGCAGCGTCAGGCTGACCTCGACACCGCTCTCCGACGTCGCCCGGATCGTCAGCAGCGGACGCGACTCGAGCTTCACCCGGCCCACCACGATCCGCCGGGTCCGCCCGTCGGCCGTGACACCGAGCACCGTGCCGCCGGCCTTGAGCTCGCTGAGGTAGTTCGTGCGGTTGTCCGCCCCGAGGACGTAGGAGTGCAGGGCACCGGCGTTCACCCGGAACGGCCGGGTCGGCATGTACGGAAGCGGGTGGGTCTCGCTCACGCACAGCACGAAGCCGTGCGCGTACGAGCCCACGAGGATGCCCTCGTCCTTCTCGAAGTGCGTGCAGGTGTCGACGCACACCCGGTCGCCGAGGCCGTTGTGCTCGATGGACTCCACGGTCAGGGTGGTCAGTTCGAGGTCCGGGGTGGTGCTCGCCAGCAGCGAGGTGAGGCCGAACACGTCGCCCGCGTCCTTGGGGGTAAGCAGCAAACCGTCCGAGCCCTTCTCCAGGACGTCCACGATGATGCCGGCCTCCTCGAGGTCGGCGGCCTCGCAGATGAGCCGCCCGGGGGACTTGTCGGCGGCCGCGATCACGATCTCCAGCGGGATCTTGGTCGGATCGCGGAACTTCACCACCGTGTACTCCAGCGCCTGCGCCGCGGCACAGGCCACCTTGAGGGTGGGGTCGTCGACGACCTCCACGAAGGCGCCGGACCGGTCGGGCCGGTCGGCCGCGGCCAGTTTGAGCTTCTCCAGCTCCGCCGTGGACCCGACCCGGGTGAGGACCACGTCGGCGAGGTCGTCCGCCTCCGGGGCGAGCACCGCCCCGGGCTCGGTGACCAGAAGCTTCTGCACCGTCGGCGGCAGGGTCGCGAGCGTGTCGAGCCGGTCGTCCAGAACGCCGGCCAGTCGGGCGTGAACCGTGGCGTCCACGATCGACTCACGCTGGTCGGCGGCGACGGAGCGGAGATCAACCCATGCGAATTTCACAACTACCATCCCTGTGATCGGCACGCTTGGCTGGCAGAACCCTCGCACCGGGCACCAGCGGCCGACATGCTCGATAGGACTGCTCAACCGGGTCCGGCCGCCGCGGGCCCCACCTGCCTGTCCGGCTACCTCCATCGCGCCGCCCGCGACTCCCTTACTGACGCTCCATTCGGGGGCTGCCCCGCCACCGCGTCCGCGCCAGACTCCAGATGCCTGCCGAGGTGGGGCGACATCCCCATGGAAACCAGGAGTTGATGGAGTATGACTGCACGGTCCGACGGCCTCGCCGTTCGGCTGGCCCGGCTCTCCCGGCACCGGGACGGGCGCTTCCTCTTCGTACCGATGGACCACTCGGTGGCCGACGGCCCGATCGTCGACGCCGCCCGCTTCAACGCTCTGGTGGGCGACGTGGTGGCGGGCGGAGCCGATGCGATCGTCGTGCACAAGGGACGGGCCAGGACGGTCGATCCGAGGCTGCTGCGCGAGTGCGCCCTGATCGTCCACCTCAGCGCGAGCACCCCGCATGCGCGCGACGGCGATGCCAAGGTCCTGGTCGGCGATGTCGAAGAGGCGGTACGGCTCGGCGCGGACGCGGTGAGCGTGCACGTCAACATCGGATCCGACACGGAGGCCGCGCAGCTCTCGGACCTCGGTTCGGTCGCCGACGCCTGCCAGCGGTGGAACGTTCCCCTGCTGGCCATGGTCTACCCGCGCGGTCCGCGGATCGCCGACCCGCACGATCCCGCGCTGCTCGCCCATGTGGTGAATGTGGCCGCAGACCTCGGCGCCACCCTGGTGAAGACCGCGTGGCCGGAGCCGCTCGACCGGATGACCGAGATCGTCGAGAGCTGCCCGATCCCGGTGCTGCTCGCCGGCGGGCCGGCGCGAGGAGCCGCCCTCAACGATTTCGCGGCCTCCGTCATGGCGGCCGGGGGCAGCGGCCTCGCGGTCGGCCGCGGCGTCTTCCAGCACCCCGAGCCCGTCAAGGCGGTCCGGGAACTCGCCTCGGTGATCCACGGGTCGTCCGGCTCCTCGGACCCGCTGACCGGCCGGATCCCGGCCGTCGTGCGGTGAGCGGGAACCCGGCCCCGCTCCCGTCCCTCCTCAACCGACTGCCGAAGGAACGACCCATGCATGACGAGACCCGCGCGTTCGTGCTCACCGTGGTGCGCGACGTGATCAACCTGCCGCTTCCGGACCGGATCGACGACCGGACACCGCTGGGTGACGACGGCCTGGGCCTGGAGTCCCTGGCCACGATCGAGCTGATGCTGCAACTCGAGGGCGAGTACGGCATCGAGCTCCCGGAATCGGAACTGGACCCGGAGGTGGTCTCCACCCTCGGTGAGCTCGTGACGGTGGTGGTGGAGCGGCGTTCCCGCGTGGCCGCGGGCGGGGCGGCTCAGTGATCTCCACCCAGGACGTCGTACGGATGCTCCGCGACTGCGGCGTACTCACCGAGGAATCCCAGGACGACGAGATCGTTCTCGACTCGATGACCCTGGTCTGGCTGGTGCACCTCCTCCAGGAGGAGCACGGCATCACGATCCAGCCGGACGACGAGGAGGAACTGGCCTCCTGCACCTCGGTGGGCGAACTCCACCGTCGCCTCACCCGCACCACGTCCAAGGAGGTCGTCCATGACGCATGAGGTGGCGATCACCGGGTTCGGAGTCCTCACCGCCTTCGGCTTCGGCGCCGAGGCCCTGCGCGACGGCGTGTTCGCGGGACGGACCGGATTCACACCGGTCACCCGGTTCGACCCGGCCCCCTACCGGGCGAAGCGCGCCGCCACGTACGAAGGTGACGGGCCCTCCATACCGGAGGTGCCGGTGAAACCCGGCTACACCCCCGCCCAGGCGGAGGTGCTGCAGGCGTGCGCCGTGGAGGCGCTGCGGATGGCGGGGACCGACGGAGCCGGCGCCCCGGTGCTGCTCGGCACGAACGGCGACTACTCGGCGGCCCGCTCCTTCTGGCAGGACCAGGCGGCCGGCCAGGATCCGGCGGACCGGCGCATGCTGGACAGCCTGCCGGCCCGGCTCGCGCACCGCCTGGGTGAGCAACTCGGCCTGGGCCGGCCCAGGCTGGCGTTCGTGAACGCGTGCGTCGCCTCCACCAACGCGATCGCGCACGGGGCGGAGCTGATCAGGAGCGGCGCCGCGCACACCGTCGTCTGCGGCGGTGCGTATCTGGTCACGGAAGACGTCTTCGCCAAGTTCGACTCGGGCAAGGCACTCAGCCGGCGGGGCACCGTCCGGCCCTTCTCGGCCGACCGCGACGGTCTGCTGCAGGGCGACGGGGCTGCGGTGCTGGTCCTGGAGGACGCCGCCCGCGCCCGTGCCCGCGGCAGCGAGGTGCTGGCCCGCGTCACCGGGTGGGGCATGGCCGCCGACGCCCACCACGTCATCCAGCCGCACCCGCGGGGCCTGGGCCTCGCGGCTGCCGCCGGCGCCGCACTGCGCCGGGCCGGAGTCGCACCGGAGCGACTCGGCTACATCAACGCGCACGGCACGGGAACGCCGCTGAACGACGTGGCGGAAACCGCCGCACTGCACCGGATCCTGGGCCCGTACGCGGCCGACGTGCCGGTCAGCTCCACCAAGAGCAGCACAGGCCACATGCTGGAGGCCACCGGGGCCGTCGAGACCGTGATCACGCTGCTCGCCCTGCGCGACGGCCTACTGCCACCCACCGCAGGCCTGACCGAACCGGATCCCGCCTGCGACCTGCACCACATCCCCGGTTCGGCCCGCCCGGCGCGCATCGAGAGCGCGCTTTCCCTGAACGCCGCCTTCGGCGGGGTCAACGCGGCTCTGCTGCTGGAGCGCGCGTGACGGCCCTCGACACGTACGGCGACGCCGGCCCCGGACATCATCCCCGGATCCGAGAGGACGCCCGTATGCCCACCGTGCTCACCAAGCCCCGTGCGATCGCGAGCGCGGCCTGCCTCACCCCGTGGGGTGAGGAGGCGGCAGGCCTCCCAGGAGCCGCCGAGGCCGAACTGCCCAAGGTGACCGGCTTCGTGGTCTCCCGGTTCAGCCCGCTGGTCCACGAGGTGGTGACCGCCTGCCTCGGAGCGCCGGGCACGGCGGACGACCTGGTCGGCGCCGCCGGCCCCCGCACCGCGGTCGTGCTGGCCACCCTCTTCGGCGACACCACGACCACGGACACCGCCACCCAGCGCCTCGTCGCCGACCGGGTGCACAGTCCGCTGCTGTTCTTCCAGTCCGTCACCACATCGATCCTCGGCCACCTGACCAAGCGGTACGGCATCACCGGACAGCTCACCTGTCTCTCGGCCGGCGGCGACCTGGCCGCCGAGGCCCTCCGCGCGGCGGACCTGCTGCTCGACCAGGACGACGTGGAACAGGTCCTGGTGATCGGGGTGGAGACCGAGCCCCGGGAACGGGCCACCTGGGTGCACGGCCTGGCCGCCGACGAGGACGGCCTCGACGCGCTGCCGGCCGGTGACGCCGCCGTGGCCCTGCTCCTGCGCCGCAGGGCCACCGGCCTGCCCGAGCTGCGCGGCATGCCCGAAGAACCGGACCGGGCGGCCGATTCGGCCGCGCCGTGGACGGCGCCGTTCGGCTGGCTGAGGGCCCTCGTCGAGACGGCGCAGGCCGCCGACAGGGTCAAGCGCGGCCGTGTGACGCGAGCGGTGATCCACGGCACCGGTCCGAACCGCTTCTGCGTGGGGCCCGTCGCCCCCTGACGTCTCCCAGGAGCTGTCTCCCGACTGCCCCGACATCCCCCGAGAGGAAGAGGATCCACCTTGTCAGAGGAAAACGAGTTCGCGCCCGACTGCTGCGTGGTCGGCGCGGGGCCGGCCGGGCTGCTGGCTGCGCTGCTGCTCGGCCGCCGGGGCCGCCGGGTCACCGTGCTGGAGCGCCGCCCGGATCCGGGCGGCGCCGCGCCCGCGGCCGGCGGATCCGTCATCGTCCAGCCGGTCACCCTGGGGCTGCTCGACCAGGTCGGCCTGCTCGGCCCGGCGTCGGTCGGCGCCGGCCGACTGCTGGGCGCCGAGGCCTACTTCGCGGGCAGCCTCGCGGGCCGGTACCGCTACGAGGAACTGGCCGACTGCCCCGTCCCGTACGCGCTGTCGCTGCGGCCCGGCGTACTGCTCGACGCCATGCTGACCGAGCTGGCCGAACTGCCCGACGTCCGGCTGGTCTGGGGCGCCGAGGTCGAGCAACTGAGCGGCACCGGCGCGCTGACGGTGCGTACGGCTGCCGGAAGCCAGGAGTACCTGCCGACGTACCTGCTGGCCGCCGACGGCCGTCATTCCGTGGTCCGCGAGCTGGCCGGGATCGCCGCAGAGGTCACGGCGTCGGACGGCGCCTACCTGGACGCGGGTGTGCCGATCCCGCCGGACTGGGACGAGCTGACCCGGGCGCACTTCGGCTCGCACGGCTATCTGCTGGAGACCCGCCGGGGCGAGGACGGACTGGTGATCGTCTGGATCACCGACGCCGGTACGGCGGCCAGCGTGCTCGACGGCCCGGTCGAGGGTCTGCTGAAGGTGTGGTCCGACGTGGTGCCCCGGCTGGCGCCCTGGCTGACCCGGCACATCACGGACTGGGACCAGGTACGCCGAGTGCAGCACTTCGCCGTCCGGGCCGAGGCCTGGACGGCGGGGAACGTGGTGCTGCTCGGCGACAGCGCGCACGGCATGCACGCCTTCGCGGGCCAGGGCATGAACACCTCGCTGCAGGACGCGGTCTGTCTGACGGAAGCCGTCGACCGGGCCCTGAGCGGTCACGGCACCCGGGGGCTCGACGAGTTCGAGCGGCTGCGCCGGCCGTACATCGAGGGACTCCAGGCGCTCCAGGCCACCAACACCCCCGCCAGTGCGGCCCAAGCGGCGCCGGAGCGCGAGCGGGCTCCCGAATTCGAACTGCTCGCACTGGGCCAGCCCGAGATCAGGCCGCTGCTGGCGCGCGCCATGGCGAACCAGGCGCGCTCCGGCGCCGCCGCGAACCACTGACACATCACAGAAGGAGTCCCAGATGGACCGGATCGGCTTCGGCGCCTTCCTCTCGCCGCTCCACCCGCTCGGCGAGGACCCGACCCTGAGCATGTGGCGGGACATGGAGCTGATCGAATGGCTCGACCAGCTCGGCTTCGACGAGTTCTGGGTGGGCGAACACCACTCGGCCGGCTGGGGGACGATCAGCTCGCCCGAGCTCTTCATCGCCGCGGCGGCCGAGCGCACCCGGCACATCAGGCTGGGCACCGGGGTCACCAGCCTCCCGTACCACCACCCCTTCATGGTCGCCTCGCGTGCCGTCCAGCTCGACCACATGACGCGGGGCCGCTTCATGCTCGGGGTCGGAGCCGGGTCGCTCCCCTCCGACATGCACATCCTCGGCATCGACCCGGGGGACACCCGTCCGCGCACCGCCGAGTCGCTGGAGGTGATCCTCCAGCTGCTCAACAGCGAGGAGCCGCTGACCCGTCGTACCGACTGGTTCGAACTGCGCGACGCCAGGCTCCAGGTGCGCCCGTACTCCCGTACCGGCCTGCCGGTGGCGGTCTCCAGCGCCTCCTCGCCGAGCGGGATGCGGCTGGCGGGGCAGCACGGCATCAGTCCGCTCTCCCTGGGCACTCCGCGCCCGGGCACCTCGCCGAGCGACCTGCGGGCGCAGTGGCAGCACGCCGAGGAGGCCGCCGCCGAGCACGGCCGTACCGCGAACCGCGCCGACTGGCGGATCACCCTCCCGGTGCACATCGCCGAGACGAGGGAGGAAGCCTTCACCGACGTGGTCGAGGGGTGGCTCCGGTACCGCAACGAGTACTGGGCGCAGACCCTCGGCCTGCCGATCGCGCTGTCGCGGGCCGACGCCCGCAAGGCGCTGGAGGCCGCGGTCGACAACCATGGCGCGATCATCGGCTCGGTCGACGACGCCATCCTCGCGGTGGAGCGAGTCCAGGAGGCCACCGGCGGCTTCGGCCGACTTCTGGTCACGGTCCAGGACTGGGCGCCCCGGGAGCGGATGAAGAACAGCTTCGAACTCCTCGCCCGGTTCGTCGCGCCCCGCTTCAACGGCTCGCTGCGCGGTCTGACGGCCTCCCAGCAGTGGACCTCGCAGCAGACCCGCGCCTGGGCCGAGCAGCACGGCGCCACGCTGCTCGGCCGCCCTGTGGCGGCGCAGAAGTAGCCGCAGGCCGGCGAAGAAGCCGGCGAAGAAGCCCGGTGGCGGG